>NZ_JWGX01000152.1:0-342 GCF_000813075.1 Shewanella sp. ECSMB14102 | reverse complement strand
CAGTAGAGAAGCTATCCGGCCGTTTTTCGTTAAGTTGGGTCAGTACTGCCAACAGATTGAAGCCGTTGCTATGGATATGAATACTGCCTTTGACTTGGAGGTACAGATGCACTGTCCCCAAGCCAAAGTGGTCTACGACTTGTTCCATGTTGTTGCCAAGTATGGCCGTGAAGTCATCGACCGAGTCAGGGTTGACCAGGCTAATCAACTTAAGCACGACAAACCAGCCCGAAAACGGGTGAAACGGGGGCGCTGGGTCTTACTCAAAAACAGAGATAATTTGACAGACAAACAGGCGGGTTATCTCAACGAGCTGTTGGAGTCGAACAAAAGCTTAATGAC
>NZ_JWGX01000151.1:0-353 GCF_000813075.1 Shewanella sp. ECSMB14102 | reverse complement strand
CCTACCTGACGAGACAGCAGGATGTGCTCACGAGTCTGTGGCATTGGGCCGTCAGTAGAAGCTACTACCAGGATTGCGCCGTCCATCTGGGCAGCACCGGTGATCATGTTTTTAACATAGTCAGCGTGACCTGGGCAGTCTACGTGAGCGTAGTGACGAGTTGGAGTGTCATACTCGATGTGAGAGGTATTGATGGTAATACCGCGCTCACGCTCTTCTGGAGCGTTATCGATCGCTGCGAAGTCACGAGCCTCACCACCGTAAGTCTTAGACAGTACAGTTGAGATAGCAGCAGTCAGAGTGGTTTTACCATGGTCAACGTGACCAATGGTGCCCACGTTAACGTGGGGCTT
>NZ_JWGX01000150.1:0-370 GCF_000813075.1 Shewanella sp. ECSMB14102 | reverse complement strand
AAGCACCAATTATCGCTTAGGTAAGGAGGTGATCCAGCCCCAGGTTCCCCTAGGGCTACCTTGTTACGACTTCACCCCAGTCATGAACCACACCGTGGTAAACGCCCTCCCGAAGGTTAAGCTATCTACTTCTGGTGCAGCCCACTCCCATGGTGTGACGGGCGGTGTGTACAAGGCCCGGGAACGTATTCACCGTGGCATTCTGATCCACGATTACTAGCGATTCCGACTTCATGGAGTCGAGTTGCAGACTCCAATCCGGACTACGACCGGCTTTATGAGATTAGCTCCACCTCGCGGCTTCGCAACCCTCTGTACCGACCATTGTAGCACGTGTGTAGCCCTACTCGTAAGGGCCATGATGACTTGA
>NZ_JWGX01000149.1:0-202 GCF_000813075.1 Shewanella sp. ECSMB14102 | reverse complement strand
CCGGCTGAAGTCAGTGAAGGCGGCAGCATTACCTATACCGCCACGGTCAACAATGCCCCTGAAACCGACCTGGTGCTGACCCTGTCCAACGGCGCCAGCATCACCATTGCGGCCGGTCAAACCGAAGGCACTATCACCGTCGCGGCACCGACTGATGATGTCTATCAGGACGGTGAAAACCTCTCGGTCAATGTCACCGGAG
>NZ_JWGX01000148.1:0-404 GCF_000813075.1 Shewanella sp. ECSMB14102 | reverse complement strand
TCCCCAACAAATTGGCTTTGCCGCCCGTGCTGTACTGTCGCGGCACCAAGCCCACTGAAGCCGCAAAATCGCGACTGCATCGGTATTGCTTGCCATCGCCCATTTCTACAGCCAGAAGGCTGGCGGTGATCGGACCGACACACGGCATGCTAAGCAAACGGCTCCCCAGATCATCGTCGGCCAGCTGGCAAGCCAGTTGTTTGTCCAGTTCCTTGATCTGTTCATCCAGGTAAACGAAGTGATCGTGCAGGCGTTGCAACAGCACTGTCAGCCGCACAGGCAGCTCATGCTCGGCCAAAACAGCTGCCAAACGCTTCATGATGGCTGAGCCTTTGGGCAGGCTGATGCCAAATTCCAGCAGGAAACCGTGCATCTGATTGGCTGTCTTGGTGCGGTCATGCACC
>NZ_JWGX01000016.1:0-123621 GCF_000813075.1 Shewanella sp. ECSMB14102 | reverse complement strand
GATGCTGCGATTAACACTTGGCATTGCCGCAGCATCACGGCGGTCGTGGTCAATACAGAAGGCTGTTACGAAGTAAATTCACAAATCCATAGGCTTTAAATCTAATGCTATAGATGTGCTGTAAAAAGGCAAAAGCCCGCTTTAGCTGTGCTAAATAACGGGCTTTTGGCTTAGCTAAATTACAGTAGTAATCAAGCATTTAATTTGGTCGGTATGAGAGGATTCGAACCTCCGACCCCTGACACCCCATGACAGTGCGCTACCAGGCTGCGCTACATACCGATATTTGTCTTGAGCGGCTGGCGCAGTATGCCGTCTCAACGAGGCAGAACTTTATCAACAGTCGCGAAGCTGTGCAAGCTCCATCTGAGAATTTTTAGTTTAACTGCCTAGTTTGTGGCCTGTTTTTTCTCTATCGTACAGTCTTTAATCCGCAGCGCTTAATGGTTGTACAAACGCCGCCCTTCACGCATCACTTCGATGAGCTCCGGAGCACTCATCTTCTTGTCCAGGCGGTTCTGATAAGCCTTGTCATAGATACGATATTGGCCGTGACGGTCAATCACAGTAATCTCCGATTGCTGATAGATAGCAAACACCCGAGCGTCACCGACATAGACCCATGTGAGGCTGTCGGGCTGCAGCAGGTGGCGGCCGGCACTGTAATCAGTGGCCGGATTGCTACAACCCAGTACTTGGCTCATCAAGGTCGGCACCAAGCCATAGTGGCTGGTGCGGTACTTGGCCTGGGCGTGGCCACCGACGGGCCAATGGATCACCAAAGGCACGCTGACATTGGCCGGTGACAAATCCCGTCTGGCCTCATCGGCGTTACTGGTGAACACCTTGCCATTGACGCCGGTAATGATCACCAGGGTGTTTTCCGGCATAGCAGACAAGAGTTGCTCCAGCTGTTTGTCAATAAAGTTCAGCGATTGCCGATATTGATTGAACAACACCTTCTGCGCCGGTTTGAGAGCGCTGTCGGGTTTAACCGTCTGCACCCCGAGGAAACCTACCGGCGTATCATAATCTTCCGGCGATTTAAGATTAAGCAGCGCAAACCAGGGCGCTTGTTGCTGGGCTCGCCACTGCTGGAAACTATCGATATTCTGGATATCAGCCATGGCACTGCCGCCATCGTCTTCGGCAATATGAGCGTCAAAATCGCGGAATATCGCCTGGGGACGAGCCTCGGCATAATTACTTCTGCTGATAAACAGACCAAGATTGTAGCCCTGCTGCTTGAGGCTCTGACTCAGCAAGGGACTGGTGTAATTGAGTTCCACCGCATCCGTATAGCTGCCCTGCAGACCATAAAGCAGGGAAAACATGCCACTGCGGTAGGTATTGCCACCGCTGAGGTGATTCATAAACGCATGGTTTTGTTTGCCGTAGCGGCTGAAAAACGGCATGGTCTGCTCGTCGGCCATATCAGCCCTAAGGCTGTCGATGGCAATAAACAGTACATTGGGATGTTCTTCGGCGCTGCAGGTCAGTGGCGTTCTTGGGTATTTAAAGCTGGTTTCGGTATCCACCTGCAAGCTGCTGGAGCCGTCGATACCGTGATTTTCCATAAAGGTGCGCGCCGTCGCCGGATAAGATAGCGGGTAGGCATCATCAAAACGGGTAATTTCAGTGACATCAGCAGCATCAGCCCAAATATGAATAAGATGGCTGCTGACAAAACAAACCCCGATAAAGGCCACCACTTTGTTGCCATAATTGCGCTTTTGAATTTTCTCAATCCGCTTCCAGATAAAGTTGGCGGCGGTCAACTCCAGTGCCAAGATCCCAAGGGGAGTGACGATATAAGAAGTGCCATGCAGCAGA
Source organism: Shewanella sp. ECSMB14102 (assembly GCF_000813075.1). Classification (NCBI taxonomy): domain Bacteria; kingdom Pseudomonadati; phylum Pseudomonadota; class Gammaproteobacteria; order Alteromonadales; family Shewanellaceae; genus Shewanella; species Shewanella sp. ECSMB14102. The sequence continues at coordinate 121,788 of NZ_JWGX01000016.1, read as the reverse complement.
CTGTTGAGGTCGGCCCAGGCCAAATCGACAGCGAAGGGACTCAAATGCATGCCATAGTCGTCATAGACTATGGTGTCATACAGCATGATACACAGACCGAGGGTGGCCACCACAGCCGCGTATCCCCGAAGGATACGCGAGTCAGGCAACAGCAGAGTAACGGGAAACAGCAACACCAGATAGACAATAAACGCCAGGAAGCTTAAATGGCCTATGGTACTGACGCCAAGGTAGCCCCAACCAATCCAGGTTTCAGGGTAGCCGACACTTTCCAGATATCGACTGCCGACTATCATGGCCAAAAAGCCATTGAAGAAGGCAAACCAGTGCCCCCAATTGATAAGGCGTGAAACCCTGTCCTTGCCCAACTGCTTTGTTCGCTCGACCATATGGATCCGCTTTTGTAAGTTGCCTGTGTATCTTACATTGTTTGCTATTATGTGCTTTTTGACTTACAACGCCACTATTTAGCGCATTTCAGTTGTTACAAGTCAACGCAAGGATTGTGTCAATGCCTTGGCAAATTGCTCCGCCACCTGCTGACGGGCTTCCTTGGGCACCTTGGTCGACAACAGATGCGAAGCCGCATTTCCCAATGCCATCAGGCCAAGATCGGTCGGAGCCTGGTGTTTTTCCAGCACGGCCAATAATTCGGCGATCAGGGATTCAACTTGCACATTGGTATATTTTGATTGGATAGCCATAAATAAAAAATGATTCACTCAGATAAGGATTAGCGGCATATAATAGCGGATTTACAACAGAGTATCACTATCGGGGCTTATGAGTATTCACGTCGAACAAGCGATTATTCACGCAATCACCCAAAATGGCGAAGGCCAGCTCAGCTGCCGTCTGCGCCCTCAACCACTGCTGAACAGCCAGGCCGTTGAGACCATGCTTGATGAGCTGCATCAGAGCTATTCCAGTAAAGCGGGAAAAGGCTTTGGCTATTTTGGCGTCCCCGGGGATGATGGCGAGGCCAACCCCGCCTTCAAGGAAGCACTCAAGTCTTATCGCGATGGGCAGCAAGGCTTTGTAGAGTTCTCAGCCACTGCCGGCAAACTGCTGCAGGAAGAACTCTCCAAGTATGACTTCAGCCAGGGTGGCTTTTTGTTACTGGCCTGCTACACCTTTATGGCCAGCGACTACCTGTTTGTAGCACTGCTGAACGCCAAGTCATCAATGACTGTGCTGGATGATATGGAGTTATCACAAAACGACCATCTGGATCTGAATAATATCCAGTTGGCGGCGCGAATCGATCTCACCGAGTGGCAAGCCGACAGTGAGTCGCGCAAATATATCTCCTTTATCCGCGGCAGAGCCGGACGCAAGGTGGCTGACTTCTTCCTCGACTTTATGGGCTGCGTCGAAGGGGTTAATCCCAAGCAGCAGAGCAAGACCCTGATGCAGGCGGTGGAAGACTTTGTCGGTGGCGGTGAACTAACCAAAGAAGAGCGTCAAACCTGCCGCGACCGGGTGTTTGAATACTGTACTTCCCAGGTCGACAGCGGCAGTGAAGTCATGCTTAAGGACTTGGCCGATGAACTGGCTGAATCCGGCATGGATTCCTTCTATGACTTTGCCGTTGGCGGTGATTACGGTTTGGAAGAAGAGTTTCCGGCTGATAAATCCACCTTGAGGCAGTTGAAGAAATTCTCCGGCACCGGCGGCGGCCTGACCCTGAGCTTTGACAGCTCACATCTGGGTGAGCGGGTCATTTACGATCCTGTATCGGATACCATTTTGATCAAAGGCGTGCCCGCCAATCTGAAAGATCAACTGGACCGACGGCTCAAGGGCGAATAAGGCTGTCAAACACATCAAGGCGCTTTCATTGATATCAAAGGCGCCTTGATGCTTTTTCCGGCCGCTATCTTCAACTATTCATCTTTATCGGCTTGCCCTTTTTAGCCAACCGACCATCCCTTTTTATGCAAAACCACCACCACAACTAAGCTTGGCGAGTACCGATTCGAAACAGGTATTGGGTAGCGCTGAAGACAAATATTCAAAAAATATTGTTAAATAAACCATTTAGCTCTAGCATTTGTCATTAACCATTTGTTAACTCCAGACAGGAGTTGGAACTGATTTGACCCACTTACCCTGGTATCGACAACCGCTGTTGCTCAGTCTGATGGCTGGCCTGATAGGCTTTGCCTGTAACAGCTTCCCCATCCCCTTGTTTGCCAATGTGCAGCTGGTATTGGGTAATACCTTCTATGTACTAATCGCCATTTTACTGGGGCCTTGGTATGCCTTGCTCGCCGCCACCATCAGTGTAACTTCCTTGATGTTGCAATGGGACAGTCCGCACGTTTATCTACTCTTCTGTCTCGAGGCATTGGCCCTGGGATTTGCCAGAAAAAAACGCTGGCCGGTATTTTACGCCGGTGTCTGCTTCTGGCTGTTGCTGGGCATGCCACTTATTTATGGTTATCTACACCTTTTCAGCGATTTACCTTCTGAATACATTCCCTTCGTCGTCATCAAGCAGTCGGTCAATGCCATGGTCTATATCACCCTGGGCTGCTTGATTGTGTTGGTAACCCCTGCGCTCAAACGCCTGACCGGCCGTCAGCTACCAGCCAAGCGCAGCGGCTTTGGCGAGCAGCTCTTTTACAGTTTTTTGCTGCTGCTAAACTTGAGCCTGATACTCTCTACCCTGGTATTTAATTATTACTGGGTCAACAAGCAGCAACAGATCCTGGGTAAACACTTACATGAAACCGCCAAAAATATCGGCCTGGCGGTAGAGCATTATCTCGAGCGGCATCAGTCGGTCATTGCTACCGCCGCCGAACTTATTAAACATAGTTCTCCCAGCCCGGATGAGTTGCAGCGGATGCTGTCACGGCTGCACAAACTCAACCCCGGCTTTTTAACCATGCTGATTGCCAACTCTGAAGGCAGCATAGTGCAAGCAAGCCCTGTCAGTGGGCTAAAGGAGCTTAAGGGGGGCGATAAGAAGATCAATGACAGAGACTATTTTCAGCAGGCATTTTTCAATGAGCGGCTGTTCACTTCCGCCGTATTTCTCGGCCGGGGCTTTGGCTCAGATGCCATAGTCGCCATCAGCAGCCCACTGTACCTGGCCACAGGCCCACAAGTTATCGGTATAGTAGAAGGTTCGCTAAATCTCAATCGTTTCAGCGAATTGGATAATGACTTTCTGGAACAGACCAATCAGTCGATGTTCATTGTCGATGAAAATATGCGTCTTATTTACGCCTCCAAGGCGTTGGCCTTACCCAAACTCGAGCAACTCAACTACCGCCAGAGTGGTAAACATTATCGCTCTTTATTGCCCATGCTTAACCTAAAAGCATTGGATAACGACAGTCCGGAATATGTTTACAGCCAGTATCGCCTGCAAAACAACTGGCAAATTTTTGTGCTCGACCCCTACGCCCCACTGCTGCACGAAGTGGAGCGCCAGTTTATTTTCACCTTCGCATTGTTGTTGCTGTTCCTGTTACTGTCGCTATTGGTCGCCAGAGTGGTTGGGCAACGGCTGACCAAACCGCTGGAGTTGATTTCAGAGCAACTCAACAAGGGCAAGCGCCTTACTGAAGATAAGTTACTCAATGACCAAAACGTGCCTGTGGAAGTAACTCACCTCTACACTGAACTCAAGGAGAACCAACGCCAACTGATGGCCCACCAGCTGGATCTGGAAGAAAAAGTCATTATTCGAACTCTGGAGCTGGAGCAAGCCAACCGCAAACTCAAACAGTTAGCTCAAACCGATCCGCTCACAGGGCTTGCCAACAGGCGCCACGCCGAAGCGAGTTTCGCCACTTTACAGGGTCTATGCCAACGCAATAACGAAGCCATGGCCGTGGTGTTGATGGATCTGGACTTCTTCAAGCGGATCAATGATGAATTTGGTCATTTGGGCGGTGATGAAACCTTGAAACGAGTCGCCGATTTGCTTAAGACAAAGTTCAAGCGCGACTCGGATCTTATCAGCCGCTACGGCGGTGAAGAACTATTGCTACTGCTACCCATGTGCAACCCTTTCAAGATAGAGCCGTATCTGAATGAAATACGTCAGGCCATTACCGATCTTGAAATCATCAACCCCGAAGATCAACGCCGGATCAGCGTCACTGCGAGTATCGGTGCCCTGATTGCCAATGCCTCCTACAGTCCGTCTCTGGAGGTTTGGTTAAAAAAAGCCGATGCTAACCTATACCAAGCCAAAAGCGAGGGCCGTAACCGGGTCATCTGTACTTTGTCGGCTCAGGATCTTGATTGAAAAAGGTTTCAATCCGCTGCATCTGATAATCAAAGAAAGGGTTCCAGCGCTGGCGCAGCATATCGGCGGCGGGAATGCTGATGACACCGCGCTCGCCACGGGATGCGGCGGCGCCAATTTGAATGCGGTCCATGCTTGTGGCCATTTGATTACCATATAGACTGTCATTGGCAGAAAACGGCAAGGCTACATGAGACAAAGAATAAACTGACACGGGCCATTTAAAGTTGAGTTTTTCCACTCCGGAATGAGTACCAAACTCCCGAGCCTGCACCAGATGACTGAAGCCCACCTGATTCTCAATCAATGTTCCCCGGAAAGTCAGATTGGTTCGCGCCAGTATGCCGCTGATCTCCGCCAGAGGATCCACAGGTGTCATACTGAGGTTCACCTGATTACGGTTGATATCATAGATCACCAGTTCATTGGCTCCCTTGGGCAGTTGCAGGAACAGGTTCTCCAGCACAGCTCTCGTCGATACCGAATCATCCACCAGCGACTGGAACGCCAAAATCGGCGGCAACTGGCGTTTTTTCTCTTCAGGTAAAGCCAGTAAACGCTGGCTATTGTGCTGCGCCAGACGATAAACCACATCACCGGCATTTACGGCGAAAGAGCTGTATTTAAAGGGATCATATTCGGGTGAAATAGTATTCCAGCTGAGTTTCTCCAGCCCCAAAATATAACCCAGCTGCGACTGCCACTGCGCGCCGACCGCCATAGGAGCCAAACCTATGGCCGGCGACAGCATGACCACCTTTTCATAGTCAGTAGGCCTGCCTTTATGAAGGTTTTCCAACTCATGGTTGAGCGCCAGACTGGCGCCGGTGGAATAACCTATCACATAGAGAGGTTTGCCATTGAGCACCTGGCTCATATGGCGACTGGCCAACTTAACGGCCGCGGCCAGATCCTGCCATTCCAAGCGCACCAGGCCGGATGGCAGAGTGCCGTGTCCCGGTAGCCTCAGCGCCAACACATGAGCGCGCCCCTTGAACTGCTGGGCAAACTGATGCATGGCGTAGGGTGAATCTGACATACCATGAAACAGCAAGAGCCCGAACTGCGCATCGGCATTGGCCCATTCGAAACTTTGATTCCAGGGAAAAACCCAGCGCTTGGGATCTGCTATGCTGCCGCTGTGATAGCGATTTATCGGTGAGTTTATGCCACCGGAAAGTTTACCAAGCTCCTGATCAAGCTCGGCAAACAGTTGCTGCTCCAACTTGAGATAATCGTTAAAGTCTTCGACGCCCTTGTGACGATCAAACTCATGACTCAGAAAGTGAGTATGCCAGGGACTCAAATCAACACGATCATTGAGTAACCAGATCCCGGTCACAGTCAGCGCCAGCCCTATACCGAAACAAGCATAAAAAAGCGCAATAGTAAGCTGTTTCCCCGAGCTGATAAGCAGAGTTTTCATTGACCTTTACCTCGAACTGCCCCAAAGTGGCGGCGCTGAAACGGCATTTCACTAAGATCTATTGGCATAAAAGTCTAACAGAGAGCAAACGTGCACGCACACTCAACGCCTTCATTTCCTTCGCGTATTGGTAACGACCTGGCCAAAGCGCGGGTTTACTTACCCAACTCGCCAACACTGCCGCTTGACTGGCACTGGCAGCAGAACGATGCCGCCGCGGCCTTGATAGCCGCCAACTCCAACCACTGGCGCAAAATCCTGGTGATCTGCGCCAAGATATTTGCCCCGGATGACGACTGGCGTAGTTTTCTGCAGCAGAGGCTCTTTTGCCAGGTCGCACTGGAGATAGGCGCGACAGAGTTGGTAACCGATAGCGGCATAGCACTTATCGCCGGCAATCAAGCCGCCCGCCAACTCAATATCGCCGGCGATGCCGGGCAGAGGCTTAACGGTGCGCCCGGAATACAAAGGCTGGATCAGTGGCGCTGGAAAGTCCCCTACCTGGATTACCGCCAGTTTCCCAACGCCAGTATTCTGCTGCTGCGTCAGGCGCTACGCCAGCCATAAAAAACGCCGCGATCAACGCGGCGTTTTACGATTCAATGAACAGTTAATCGTAAATGGTCGGGATAGGCCTGCGCTTATGCTGCGTCGCCTTGTAGATGGCTATAATCCTGCTTTCCACCTCGGCGGAAACCGGCTTCCCCTCAAGGAAGTCGTCTATCTGATCGTAACTCAACCCCAGGGCAGCCTCGTCTTCAAGACCCGGGTTGTCACACTCAAGATCCGCCGTTGGCGCTTTGTATACCAAGGTTTCCGAGGCGCCGAGGAAGGCGGCCAATTGCCGTACCTGACGCTTATTCAGGCCAAAAAGCGGCGCCAAATCGCAGGCTCCATCGCCCCACTTGGTATAGAAACCGGTAACATTTTCGGCGCTGTGATCTGTTCCAACCACCAGGCCACCCAGCAGCCCCGCCACTTCGTATTGGGCCGCCATCCGCATTCTGGCCTTGACATTACCCTTCACAAAATCAACCTTTTTGGCATCCGGTAGCGCCAGCTCGGCGCGGTCAAAGCCACTGAGTACATGCTGATGAATGCCGCTCACCCCCTCATGAATATTCACAGTCACCAGTTTGCTGGGGCGGATAAATGCCAGCGCCTGCTGCGCCTCATGTTCATCACGCTGCTCAAGATAAGGTAAACGCATGGCCACAAAACGGTATTCAGCCTCGGCTTTGCCTTGATTGAGCGAATCTACCGCCAACTGACATAAGCGCCCGGCCAGGGAAGAATCGACCCCGCCACTGATCCCCAGTACCAGCGTCTGGCTGCGAGCCTCCTGCAGTTTGGCCTTAAGAAATGCTACCCGTCTTTCCACCTCATATTCAGGTTCAATAGCACTCAGTACTTTCATTTCTCTTAAGATCTGTCCTTTCACTGTGGGCTCCAATCTGTTATCGGTGTTTATAGGTCTGACTTTGATACCGGCCGTGCAATAATTTACTAGGCGGCCTGGATAACCGACCGCTAAGATAACATAAATTCTTACCCAGGATAGCAAGATGCACGAGGAGAAAATCCATTACTGGCGCGCCCCATCCCATCCCGAACTGGAGATCAGTCGGGCCAGTTTTCAACATTTTCACTTCGAGCCCCATGTTCATCTGGACTTTCATATCGGCGTGGTCAGTCACGGCGGCCAGAACTTTCATTATCGTGGCCAAACCTGGCACCTGAGACCCCATTGGCTGTCGACCCTGGATCCCGACAGCAGCCATGATGGCCAGAGCAGCGAACAGCAGGGCTATTGTGCTCTGGTAATGTCCCTGCCCCATGACTGGCTGCAGCAACTGGCGCGGGATCTCGGCCTGGGATATTTCAGTTTTGCCGCGCCTTTGTTGTATCATCCGGCGCTGTATCGGGAATTTTGCCAGCTGCACCATTTGCTGACCCAACCCATAGCCGCCAATGATCTCCTGGTTTCCGAAACCGCGGTTATCGTCTTTTTGGAAAAGCTGCTGCGCCAGCACGGTCGCCAGCTCAATACCGAGAGACAGCCTCACGCCTTGAGTCAGAGTCAACTCGATAGGTTAAGAGAAGCCTTTCATGCCGATCCCGCTGCGCCATTTCGGTTGCCGCAGCTTGCCAAGGAGCTGGATCTCAGCCAATACCAACTGCTTAGGCAGTTTCGACAGAGAACCGGCATGACGCCACATGCCTACCTAAAGCGGATCCGCCTGGAATATGCCAAGAAAGCTCTGCTCAGGGGAGATAGTGTGATTTCGGTGGCGCAGCAAGTCGGCTTCTTCGATCAGAGCCATCTGAACAAGGCCTTCAAACGTGCCTTCCTGCTTTCTCCGCAGGCATTTCAGCGGCGCATGCTGTGAACGCCATACGCCTCTCTGATGGCTGAGCATTTTCCCCCTATACCCAAATACTTTCAGCCTCGGCTGGCACTATCAGGATAACCTTGACTATGACAGATCTGCATCTTTTGCTGACCCTGGGCACCATTCACCTACTGGCATTGGCGAGCCCGGGACCCGACTTTGCATTGATCCTGAAAATCGCCAGCCGCGAGCAGCGCAACACCGCACTGGCGGCCGCTGTCGGCATCTCTCTGGCGATATTGGTGCACACTGTCCTGAGCCTCACGGGGGTCAGCCTGGCCATTCAAAGCTCGCATACCCTGTTTGTGCTGGTGCAACTCTTTGGCGCCCTTTATCTGGGTTGGATGGGACTGGGAGCTTTTGGTGCTCAGGCCTGGCTTAAACGCGCCTTGGCGGCAAGGTCACTCGCTGAAGCGCAAACCAATGAATTACCAACCGGCCGGGAAGCAATCAATGATGCACAAGTCATGCAGTCCGAGGAGTTAAACAACAGGGTAGACAATAACCTTGGCAAAAGCACCCGCGATAACACTATGTCGGCTACTGCCGGGCTGCTGCTTGGGTTATCGACCAACCTGTTCAACCCCAAGGCGTTGGTGTTCTTTCTAACGCTGTTTTCCACCCTTATCACCCCAGAAGTCAGCAATCAGACCAAGCTGTTGGCCGCTATATTACTGCCGCTGCTCTCGGTTATCTGGTTTGCCATGTTGGCCATGCTGCTGTCTCACGCCCGGGTGCAGCAACGCCTGCTACGCTTTGGTCACTATATAGATTACCTTTGCGGCGCTATCTTCCTGGCTGTCTCGGTTGCCATACTGCTGCGGCTATTAACGGCTTAACCCCATAAAATTAAACAATAAGCTGCATATGAAACCCTAAGCCAGACGGGCTATAACCTTTAACTACAGGGATAAACTGTGAAGCAGCAAATAGAATACACCTTAAATTCAGACTAGAATGACCTCAATTCAATTGATTCAAGGTATCTCTATGTGGTGGCGTGTTGTTTTACTCTGTCTTGCTTATTGGCTACTGGGCGCTCATTTCCTCAGATACTCGCACACAATCGCCGCCGCAATCTGCCTGCTGGCACCGGCATTGCTGTTTGTGAAAAGCGCTGTTGGTGTTCGCATTCTGCAAATCGGTCTCTTGATCGGCGCCGTGCTGGTATGGGCCAAGAGTGGCTTTGAATATGTCGCCATGCGCCAGGCCATGGATGCCCCTTGGCTCAGGCTGGCATTTATTATGGGCGGGGTCACCCTGTTTACTCTGCTGAGCGCCTGGAGCGGTAATAAACTGGCCAGAAATCGTAACCGGGGCTCCTAGTCGTCACACCCGCCAACATTTCCATCTTGGGCCAATGACTCGACAATCCACATCAGAGGTCAGCGTAGGTTAAGTAATAGGGCTATACACTCGAGCCAGTGTATAGCCCTATTTTTTAGCGAGTTAGGTCTTAGGTTTAGCTCTTGTATGACTGATACCTTTGCTTTAGCCTCGGCTTGAGCTGCTCCTGGGAACTGCGTACACTGTTCTGATTTCAGTTAAAGGCGTAAAGAATATGAGAATTTTGGTTGTTGAAGACGATCCCTTACTCTCCCACCACCTCAAGGTACAACTGGGAGAATTGGGAAATCAGGTTCAGGTGGCGGGAACCGCCAAAGAGGGATTTTTCCAGGCAACCAACTACCCCATTGACGTCGCCATTGTGGACTTGGGCTTGCCGGATCAAGACGGCATTGCACTTATCCAACGCCTGCGGGATGAAGATGTCAAAGCCCCTATTCTGATCCTGACCGCCCGGGTCAACTGGCAAGACAAAGTTGAAGGACTCAACGCCGGTGCCGACGACTACTTGGTCAAACCCTTTCAAAAAGAGGAACTGGTGGCCCGCCTCGATGCCTTGGTCCGCCGCAGTGCCGGCTTCGTCAAGCCGGTGATCAACAGCGGCGACCTGTCGTTGGATCTCGCCGCCAAGCAGGTCACCATGAATGGTGAGCCGATGGAGATCACCGCCTTCGAATATCAAATTCTCGAATATCTGATGCGCCACAACCATGAAGTGGTCGCCAAGCAACGTTTACTGGACGTTATTTATGGCGACAAAGAAGGCGATCCCAACACCATTGAGGTGATGGTGAGCCGACTGCGCAAGAAGTTGACCCGTGACGGCATCGAAAATCCAATAGTGACTATCAGAGGCCAGGGGTACAAATTCAACCTGCCATGCAATTGAGAATAAAACCCAAGAAACGCCTGCTGACGCGGATGTTTCTCACTTCGTTGTCTATCATAGCCGTGGTCGGTTTTGGCTTGGCCTGGATGGTCAACATATTGCATGCGCAAAACAGCTACAACGAAGAGACGGCGCAGCTAATCGCCGAAATCCCTCAGGTGGCTGCCGAGCTCAGGGAGCATGACCTGATCCCGGATACCAGCTCCTGGCTTGAGGAGAACAACAAACAGGAGCGCTATGTTATCGCCTCCTGTGACGAGAAGTTCAAACAGGTATGGACCTCTTCTCTGGCAGTGGACAGAGGTCTGTTTGATACCTGTGAACGTTTCAATGAAATCCGCAACGAAGCGCCCCCCTACTACCTGAACATGGCCGACAATCGTGCCTATTTTGCCTATCTGCTGTCGGTCGATATCGCCGGTATTCACTACAACCTGTTGGTGCTCAAGGATGCGGCCAAGCTGGAACAGGAATACAGCCAATTTGCCAAACGCACCTATATTCGTCTGGCGCTGGTGTTGGCACTGGCACTGGTACTGCTGATCAGCGCCGCTTATTGGGGCATGCGGCCACTGGTACAGATGCGAAATGAGTTGAGATCCATCATCAACGGCAAGTCCAAGTCACTCTCCGGCGGTTATCCGGTGGAGCTGGAAGGCGTCACCCAGGCGCTCAACCAACTGCTGCAGCAATCCAGTGCTCAGCAACAGCGCTATCAAAATGCCATGAATGACTTGGCCCACAGTCTCAAAACCCGTCTCGCCGCTGTACATGCCATCACGGATGATGCCAGCCTGGATAAACAGGCCAGCAGCGAAAAAATCATGGAACAGGTGAGCCAGATGGATCAGCTGGTGAAATATCAACTCAAGCGAGCCATGCTGGGACGCAAGGGCCTCAAGCAGGAACAGACTCCGATTGCCCCTCTGGTGGATCAATTGGCACAGATGTTGTTCAAGGTATACCGAGACAAACAGGTGAAGTTCAGCGCCAAAATAGAGGACGAACTGCAGTTTCCCGGTAATCAAGGCGACTTGATGGAGCTGTTCGGCAACCTGATGGAAAATGCGTTCCGCCTATGTATTTCAACCGTTCGGGTCAGTGCCGGTTATCAAGGCAACATACTACAGATACAGGTGGAAGATGACGGCCCTGGTGTTGATGAGAGCCTTAAACAGAAGATCATCCAGCGCGGTGTGCGCGCCGATACCCAGTCACCGGGACAGGGAATTGGCCTTGCAGTGTGTAATGAAATCGTCAGCAGTTACGGCGGCACCCTCAGCATTGAGGATTCAGCACTGGAAGGCGCCTGCTTCCGTATTCAGATTCCCATGCAATAAGCCTCAGCGCCGGGTTGGTCCATAAAGCTGCTCGGCGCGATTAAACATGATCCAGGAAGTGGCAATATACTTGTCACCACTCTTTGGACGGTTGCCCCTGTGACTATGGGTAAATCCCGCCGGCGCTATCACCATAGTGCCCTTCTTCGGCGCAATTTTGCGCTGCTGATAGAAGAATTCCGTCTCCCCGCCTTCGGCCACATCATTGAGATAGAACATATAAAGCACCACTCTGTGCAAGGCGTCGTTGTGACCGGCCTGGGGAAACTGCTCAGAATGCCAATGGGGATAACCGCCGACATCGCGCTGATACCTTTGCAAATTGATGGTACCACTACGATAAAGGTATTGTACCAGCGCCTCAGCTCTGGGGGCTCCCAGGCGAGCATAGTTATCCGGTGTCAGGGTTACTGCATTGCCGGACTCATCAGCCACCTGCACGGCCACGGCTCCCATCAGCGCCATGGCATACTTATCAAAGTATCGTCCGGCATGCTTTAGGGTGTGGCCCAGCAGCTCATTACGCAGTGGCTGCAACTCTGGGTACTGATCCAATGTCAGATCGCGGCTGATTTTCTTTTCCTTGTCGACACCATGGCCTGTGCGGCCCTCGGTAACACCGGGATGAGCTTCAAAGGCGGCAATCAGACGATCGCATAACTCATCAGGGATAGCGTTGGGATATACTTCGATAAAGTCCATAAAAATCTCGATTTGCTTATATTTTTTATCCAAACATGCTTACATGTGAGCTAACTAATTGTAAAGCGTACTCTTTGCGATAAAATGATTCGATTGCTTAAAAAAGATGATTTGAATGAACAAGAGCTGTAGAGTCAGTGTCCAACAACTGCAGGTGGGTAACTTCGTCCGTCTTCCTCTGGCATGGAAAGATCATCCTTTTCTTTTCAGTAGCTTCCGTATCAAACAGCAGGCGCAAATCGAGCTAATCCGTAAGCTGGGCATAGACAGTGTGTTTGTGGTACCGGACCGCAGTGATACTCCGCCGCTGCCTGCCAATCAACAAGCTGCCCCAGTGGAAAATCCACAGGAAGTCACCTCTCTGCAACAACAGATGGAAAGCGACAAGCAACAAAGGATCGAAATTCTCAAGAAAATGCGTCGCGAACTGCATAAGACAGAGGAGCATTTCGACCGTTCACTGGCAAGGATGCGCAATCTGGTCAACAAACTGCGCAGCCGCCCTCTGAATGCTGTTACCGAAGCGCAGGACTTGGTGCGGGACATTGCCGAGCAACTTTTATCCTCCGACAACCTGATCCTGCATCTAATGGCCGATTCGGATAAAAACGAAGGCATCTATTTTCACTCACTCAACGTTGCCATTCTCACCATGTTGGTGGCCAAAGAGTTGCAATGGCCCAGAGAAGATATTGAGGCCGTGGGCCTGGGTTCGCTATTCCACGACATAGGTAAACTCAAACTGCCAAGCCAGATACTGCGCAAACAGGCTCCCTTGACTAAACCCGAGCAAAACCTGCTGAACCAGCACCCGCTGATGGGTGCAAAGTTCACCAAGCTGGCAGCCGAATTTCCAGAAAATGCCAGGGACGTTATCACCAATCACCATGAACTGCTCGATGGCAGTGGTTTCCCAAGAGGCTTGAAAGCCGATGAACTGAGTCAAGCTTCCCAGTTGGTGGCCGTGGTGAACCAATATGACTCTCTTTGCCATCCTGGAGTGCAATCCAAGGCCAAGACGCCTTATGCTGCTCTGGGCTATCTGTATAAATACTCCAAGGGAAAACTGAATCAGGAATATGTCGGCAAAATGATTAAGATGCTCGGGGTCTATCCTCCCGGCAGCGTGGTCGAACTTTCTTCCGGCCAATATGGGCTGGTAATGTCGGTCAACCTGGATAAGCTGCTGCTGCCGCGAATTCTGGTATATGACGCTCTGGTGCCCAAAGATCAGGCGCCGATTATCGACTTGGAAGCCGAAGGCCTTGCTATCGTGCGCTGCCTGCCACCGGCGGCCCTGCCGGAGAAAATCTTCAAGTATCTCAATCCCAGAGAGCGGGTCAGCTATTACTTCGGCAGCGAAAGCAAAGGCTGAGCCCTCGGCTTATATAACCAAAGTCATTATCGCCATCATAGTTAGACTGAACTAATCTTGTTGTTGCAACCTGGATTTGGGTAGCCTGAAACCAGGCTCACCCCTCACAGGCGGAGGCCGGCAATGACAGAACTACCGGATTTTGACACCTTGATGTGGCTGGCTCAAAACCAGCCGGAAGAATTGGACAAGCTACAGGAGCGTTTGAGTAATGAGTTGATTAATGGTTCCGACTCCAACCAGGACCAGCTCAGAACCATTAAACACCACCTGCAGCAGAGACTGGCACGCTGCAATAACCCGTATCACAGATGCCTGGTCAGCATCCGTATTATGCGCCACAAGTTCGCCGCGTTGGCGAGCGTGTTGGAAGCTCCGGACCAATACAGAGATCACAAGGCTCAGGTTATACCATTAAGGCGCAAGCCCCTGTAACCAAGGTACTAAAGTCCTTAACCAGATTTACAACCAACCTTTGCGGCGGAAAAACAGGTAAGTGCCTGCCGCACTGGCCAACATCATCACCACCGCCATAGGGTAACCAAAGTACCACTCAAGCTCAGGCATCTCTTTGAAGTTCATCCCGTAACTACTGGCAATCAGGGTTGGCGGCAGAAAGACCACGGCCGCAACCGAGAAGATTTTAATGATCTTGTTTTGCTGCAAGCCACTGAAACCCATGGCAGCATCCAATAAGAAGTTGAGTTTGTCGAAGATAAACTGACTATGGGGCATCAGGGATTCGATGTCCGACAACATCTCGCGAATTTCCTTGAGTTCGTCTTCAGCCAGTTCCTTACGGTAATACTTCTGTATGTAACGCAGCGATCTCTGGGTATCGAGCAGACTCAAACGTATCTTGCCGTTGGAGTCTTCCTGCAAGGTGATCAGTTTAAACACATCATCGAGTTCATTACTCTCGAACACCTGCTCGCCGACGTTTTCCAGCACAGTGTAAACATCTTCAATCAAGTCAGAGAGGTACTCTACCTTGAGGTTAAAGAGCTCGATAAACAGTGCCTGAGGCGTGGCCACCATGATACGCCCAAGGCGCAAATAGTTGCGCAATAGGCGAATAAGACCAACATCCTCTTCGCGTATGGTGACCAAAAACCGGCTACGCAGGTTGAATGAAACGTTAACCCCGCGTACATCCTGACCAACCCGCTGCGGAAACAGAGAGTTGATATGCAGGCCGTCCTTGTTTTGATAGAAACGTGCCGAGGCCTCAATCTCATTGATATCTTCCTCGTCGGGCACCTCTTCCACCGAATAACGGCTCAACCAATCCCGCTCATCGTCATCCGGCTTGTAAAGATCCAGCCACAGAGTCTGTTCCGGAAGACCGTCTTCTATGGTCAGCTCAATAATTTTAAGCTGCTGATCCTGATAGGTGTATGCAGTAATCATGGGTCCTCCTGAAGATAACAATGCCGTAGAAAGAAATGCCCGGCAAAAAATGTGCCTAGTTTACCTGATAAGCCATCAATGAAAAGCGTTCAGTGGCGTCAGGGGACACTTTTCTCGGCTATCATCAAACGCTCCTCGGTGGAGAGACGGATCCTGAGTCCGTCCACGGTAACCAGTTCATTGGCCGAGATATCTTTCTTACGCACCTGATAGACTTCCCGTCGTTCTTCCTTGGGTGAAACCAAGGTCACGGAGACCACCTGATAACCATCAAACCATTGCCAGGCAAAAAAGCCACAGGCCAGTATCAAGGTAATACCCACGGCTCCAGGAACCAAAAAGCGTTTGAACAAAGGCAAAGGTTCAGCGACCTCTTTCTTTCTTACCTCAGGGCTTGACCTTCGTTTGAGCATGGCCCATGCCAGCGCCAACACCAGGGCTGTCAGCAGGATTTTGGTCAACAAGCTCAACTCCTCATTCTTAGCCAAAAATCTATCAAAGCATCAAATTATTAATTATAAAGGAAAAGCGCATCCTTGACAGTTAGCTGCATCATAAAGCTGCCTGCCAAATCTTAAAGTATTTGAATTAACACTATGATGACCGAACTTACATATCGTCTCGACACCATTCACCGCCAGCTTCAGCAGCCATAAAGCACTAAAGCCTGGCGCCAGCGCATGCAAAGCAACACTGGATTATATTGCAAACGGCAGTGAGCAACTCGCAGAAAGGCTTACTTTGATGGGTTTGAGCTCAATCTATGTTCAAAAACGGGGCTAAGATGTACTAGCTAAGACGGCAACAAGACTCTCCCACCGACCGCCCTTTCAGTAGCAGTAGCCCCATTTATGGCTTGAATCGATAACCAACGGCTTTTAGGCAAGCACCACTGATACAAAAGCCGTTACGATCTCTCGGTATCTGTCTTATGCATCGACATTAAATAACATCAATAATATTGAAGATTGGCAACGCATATCAGTCATTTTCTTTAAGGCTGACATCTACCAGGTAGTGGCCCTGCAACCAGTTTCGCCCAATCAACAGTTTGTGGGTCATCTTGCTTCTGTCTTTAAGGTTAACCTTGACCGGATATTCCCTTCCCGGCTCACCAATATTGAGTTCCACCATATAACGGATTTCACTGCCCTGAGCATTACGAATCAACGAGGTATTGGTAATCATGGCATGCAGACGCTGCTTTTCACCCTTTTCATTTTCTGTCGTAAAACTCAGCTGCTTGCCGATATTCTTTTCCATATCCTCGTCACCATTCTCCACTTTCAGATCTGTGGCATGCAACGAGTTTTCTACCGCGCCGGTATCAATACGGGTTTGAAAAATCAGCCCGGATTCCCGCACACTGATAGGAGCAACTGGTCCTATAATGCGTTTCTCGGCCACATCCACCAGAAAGTCATCAGCCAGCCAATTGCGGCCGATAAGCAGTTTATAATCCATGTGACTGCGGTCTCTGAGATTAACCTTGACCTTACGCTTGTGTTGGCCGAACGCGATATTCAGCTCCACCATGTAACGCGTCTCCCGCCCTTGAGAGTTGCTGACGGTAGATGTCTTGACAATTTTTGCCTTGAGCTGCTTTTTCTCGCCACTTTCATTCTCAGTGGTGAAGCTGAGCATTTTACCCACGTTATCCTGCATCTTTTTGGCGCTGCCGCCTATCACCTTGAGACCGACCGCATGCATAGAAGTATTGGCCGCCCCGGTATCAATTCGGGCCTCAAAACTGAGTCCGGCTTCGGCGACAGTCATAATTTCAGTCTGACCTATAACTGTTTTTTCCTGGGCAAACACGGATGTCGAAAGCAACATAAAACAAAGACCAAGTTTTTTAAGCATGGGACTATTCCATTCATTTCAACTAACGAGATGAAAATCCGGCAGAAATACCGGAACTTAAAGATAAGACAGATGTTAACGCTTCAGGTTCCCGAGAGCCAGGCTCGAGCCTTAGTCAATTCCGTCCTGGGAAACACGAATACCGGGCAAGGGATCATCAGCGCCAAGGTTTGCGCCATCCCTTCAATCACAGAGCTGTCAGTAATAACAGCTATACGGGAAAAGTCTTGCAAATGAAACAGCCCAAGACAGGCATCATCCCATACGGCCTGCAAAGAGATACCCTCGAAGTCGGCGCCGTATTCATACCAGAGTTTAATGAGCACATGTTCCCTAAGTTTGGACTCAACCGCCGGTAGCAAGACAGCATCATAATCTTCACTACTGACAATACCGCTGGCACGAACCGCCACAGTATTGTCATCAAACCCGGAAAGCAGTGTCAGCATCCTGAGCCTCCAGTTTATGCATTATTAAACCTGGAGTTTGGCAATTTCCTGATCGAACAGATTCTTGATCAAACCGGCAAACTCACTGATAAATAAGGTTTGTTTTGCCGTGGCCTTATGGTTGGCCACCTTGGCCAAGATCTCTTCCAGATCATACACTATGGCATCGATTTCACGGATGACTGTGTTGCGTTGGACGAAAGATAGTTGTGGGTTTTGGCCACAGACCATAATAATCTGTGCCGACAGCTGCTCTTCGAACTCCTCCATAACGCTGCTGTCGCTCAAAGATCCCCCCTCAGGGGTCTCAAACAATCCAAGGTGTTCAGTCAGGAATTGAATGAGGTGCATATAGCCGTCTTTGTCTGTAACCATCTTTCTTCCCGCGTGCAACGTCTCAGGCCAACCCATAAGGGGCACACTCTCCGGTCTAATTGCCTATTAAGCCGCGACCGGAAAGTCACATTATGAAACAAATTCCACCTTGAGTCTTGCCTCAAATCAAGCTGTCGTTCGTTACTTGTTTAATCTTAGAACAAATGAAACAGGAACAGCCTTGCTGATGCTGGATAGACCGGCAATTTCACGTAATTTTTCAACCCCATCGGTCAGACCAAACTCTTCGGCATTCACTATGACGGCTTTCTGTGAAGTGACCAAAAGGCTCGACGGCCCAAGCCTGGCCACAACCAGTTCAAAACGTTTGTTCTGGGTCTTACCATGCAGTGACAATACGCCATCTATCTCAGTACTCAACAACTCACCTGGCTTGAGCTTATCCACCAACTCAGCGGGTACTTGAGCCGTCAGCGTAAGGGTCGGGAAATTGGCCACTTCAAACAACATGGTTTGCATCCGTTTATCCCGTATCTCTATGCCGGTATTGACCCCGCTTAGCGGAATTTCCAGCTTGAATTCGCCATTATCAGCAAGCGTGCCACTCAACTGGTTAAACTCATGTACCTCGGCAATGTCACCTTTTTTAACCGATATAAAACTGACCTTGGAATCGGCATTATCCAACTGCCAGTCAGCCGCCAGCGCCAGATTACTGAAGGCGCCGAGCGCCAATAAAGGGATCCATTTCTGCATATTCTTTTCCTTGTAGGGCATAAAGTGAACTGAGCCTGGATTTAAGATGTTTAAAAACAGACACTTCGCCAGAGAAAGGGCAATTAAGCCCATCTGTGATCTGCATCGGCTTACTGGCCTGAATGCAAGGCGTGGCTTGCAGCAGATAGCCTTACTCCTTTGCAAGAACAACACAGCAGATAGGCCGATAAGCCACGCCCTTCGGGGCTCTTACGGCAATAGTGCCACGAGAACTTACTCGCACCTTCCCTAGATTACTCATTACTAAAGCATATTGTTCAATTCAATAAAACAGGTTCGCTATTTTTTAACCGAAATGACTGTCGTTTCATCCTGAAGTAGCCTGTACGCGGCTTTCACCCAGACGCACTTCTGCAAGCCATTCCAGCCCCGAATATCGATACATGCTCCCGCTTACCCTATCCTTCAAATCTGTTTACTTATCCTTCGAATAAAGTGACTCCGTTCCTGCCTACACTTGCGGAAAACTGCGAAATTCACCCGAATAAATTGATTGTTTCAATGCAAGCCAGGCCTCAAAGCGCTATGATCTCCGGCAATGCAAACCCAAGCCGTTTAACCGGCCCCAAATTGAAACTGAAAACCTCGATGACAGCGAACCTCCTTTGCCCCTGCAACTCCAAGCTCCCTTATAGTGAATGTTGTCAGCCGCTTCACACCAAACAACACAGCGCCGCCAATCCAGAGCAATTGATGCGCTCCCGCTATGCCGCCTTTGTTAAAGCAGAGTTTGATTATCTTATCGATACCCATCACCGGGATTATCGCCAGGGACTGAGCGCACAAACCCTGGCCCAGATGCCAAAGACCCAGTGGTTGGGCCTGCAAATTGTCGCGCGGGAGCCTTTGACAGCTGGACAAACCAAGGCCAGAGTCACTTTCAAGGCCTGGTATCTGGCCAATGGCCAGTTGGACGCTATTTTTGAAGAATCTGAATTTATATTTGAGGGCGGCCGCTGGTTTTACACCGAGGGCAAGCAGTTTGCGGTCAGCTATCCCAAGCGCAACGACACTTGCATTTGCAATAGCGGCAACAAGTTCAAACACTGCTGCCTGAAACGAATTTAACTTAGGCTGGATTTAACTTAGGCCGGATTTAAGTGTGGAACCTAAAAAACTTAAACTAGCTGATCAATGCAGCAATGCAGGTTGACTCTGTTGCAGAAAAGCATTGAATTCGGCCTCTCTGAGCGCCGGGCTGTACAGGAACCCCTGGGCCTGATGACACATGCATGAAGTAAGGAAGCTTTCCTGTTCAGCGGTTTCAACCCCTTCTGCTGTCAGGGAAATATTCAACGCCTTGGCCATGGCGATAATCGCACTGACGATTTCGCGGCTCTCGCGGCTAATGCTGAGATCAGAGATAAAGGATCTGTCGATCTTGAGCTTACTGATGGGAAACTGTTTCAAATAGCGCATTGAACTGTAACCCGTACCGAAATCATCAATGGCAAGCCCTACCCCCAAGTCAGCCAGTTCCTGGCATAAATTGGTGGCATAACGTATATCCTCCATCAATTCGGTTTCGGTGATCTCCAAAATAAGAGTGCCGGGTTTCAAGCGGTAACGGTTGAGCAACTGCCAAACCTGTTCATAAAGATTACTACCGAAAAACTGCCGCGCCGACACGTTCACATGCATGGCAATATTGATATTGTGGTGCTGCCACAAATTAAGCTGGCGACAGGCAGCCTCCAGTACCCAGGTGCCTATGGCATTGATGAGCCCCGACTGTTCGGCAATATCGATAAAGGCGCCGGGATAAAGTACTCCCCGCTTGGGATGATGCCAGCGGATCAGCGCTTCCGCGCCTATGTAACTGCAGCTTTGCAGATCTTTAAGCGGTTGATAATAAAGTTCAAACTGCCTACCCCGAATGGCAGCGTGCAGATCTCTTTCTATCTGGGCATCATCCTTGAACGCCTTGAGCAGTGCACTGTTGAAAAACTGAATGGCCGTGCCCTGCTTCTTTTTGGCGTATTGCAGCGCAATATCGGCGCAAGTCAGCGGCGCGACCAACTCGGCGACTTCGGCAATGTCTACCGCAGCCAGTGCCGGCTTGGGATCCACTTGCTCACGGCCGATATTGATAGGATTTCGCAGTTGTTGATAGAGGCGATGACAGCAGGCATCGATATCGAGATCGCCGCTATCATCAAGCAACAATGCAAATTCATCGCTGCCTACTCTGGCAATACTGCAGTCGGGATAAAGAGAAGCAAAATGTTTCAGACGACGGGCGACTTCAATCAACAGGGCGTCGCCCTGTTCATGTCCATAGGTATCATTGAAGCGTTTAAAACCAATCAAATCGATCAGCAGCAACTGCCCGCTAAAGGTTCTATCGAGTAAACGATTAAAATGGGTACGGTTGTATAGCCCGGTCAGGCTGCAACGCCAAGCCAAGCGCTCAAGTTCGGCCTGATAGTTATGCTGCTCGGTACAATCTTCGCAGGATACCAACACATAGTGATTACCACGCTGGGTAATAAATTGACTGGCATGGTATCTGAGCCAGTATTCCTGGCCAGACTCCCGATTAAGCATCACTTCACCCGTCGCTACTTCGCCACGCAACACCTTGGCCAGGGTCATTTCAGCCTGTTTGGGTTGCTGCTTAAAGAAGGACAACTGCTTTAGACTGGCACCCAGCATTTTCTCTTTTGGGATGCCGGTGATCTGTTCATGGGCGCTGTTGATGTATTCAATCGCTTCTGTGTGCAAATTGATCAGCATACTGACCTGGGCCGATTGTTCAGCCGCCGACTGAAACAGCGTCAGCAACTCGTCTTTGCGGTAGGCGTCATGGGTCGCCAGAGTCAGCGCAAGCTGGTCAGCCACTTGCGATGCCAAATGGATTTCCAAATCACTCCAGTGATGCCCGGTAGAGGTTCGCTCCAGGCTCAAAACCCCTTCAATATGACCATTGATCCTGATAGCAACATCCAGAGAACTGGCAATACCGTTGACGCTAAAATAGATCTCGGCAAGTTCGCTCATGCGCCAATCAACCACCGCATCATTGGCGTCAATATGGCGTTTTTGCTTGAGTTGGTCGATATAAGATGGGATTTGATTGAGGTGTAATGGACGCGGCGTTTTAAGAGGCTTTCCCGAGCCAAAGCGGGCAACTTCAAACTGTACATGCTGATCCCTGGACCAGGACCAGACACTGGCATGTTGCACATCGAGATATTGACACAGGAGTTCTGTAGCCAGTTCAGCCGTCTTGGCGAAGTCGCCCTGTTGCTTGGCAACCGAGTTGGTCAACAACTCCAGCAATCGCTGATAACTACGTCGCTTCACACATATCCTCAGGTTCCCTTTCGGGCTCAAAGAAACCCGCGCCGAATGCGCGGGCCTGCCATCATATCTCTGCGCGAGATTACACTTTTACATAATACCCAGCAAGACAACTCATACTTTGTTACATTTACCTTGTTATGTCTTGCTTTGTGGCTTTGGTTTACGAACAGAACACTACTGACCATTTGGCTAAAAGCGCAGCTTATGCCAAAGCGTTTTCCAACTGAAAAATCATTTTCTCGGCACTGCAGGAAAAAGTCAGCGCCAGGGTCACAGTCTGCTCTGAGTTGCTGAGTTCTACCTTGACATCGGCGAAGCGGTCTGTGGCCAATTGCTTGAGAGCCTCGGCATCAACCATTGCCGACTCACCTTGAAAAGTCAACGAAAGCAAGGTGTCTCCTTCTTCGACCACTGTTCCTATATCCACATAGCTGCCACATTCGGCACAAGTGTCCTGCACATTGGCGGCCTGAGCCTGTTCAATACTCTTCATCTCTTATCTCCGATAGTGAGAGTCACGCAACAGTATAAACCATGGACGACACCTGGACTGAGGCAAGCCTCACGCCGTTTGATATAGACCGGCCAGTTTACGTTGTTCCGATAGTTGATCAACAAACTCCATCAATGCCACCTTGGGTTGGTTCAAGACACCTTCCGTGCGCAGCCTTGTGTGCCAATCACAATTATTCAGCGCTTCCTGCATCCCGCTGTCTCTCTTCCCTCGAATAACCACAGGTTCAGGCATCAAGGCCTGGGCCAACTGAAAGCTACGTTCACCGTCACTGAGAAAATGATAACTGTTATCTACCGGCAAAGGCTCCTGACTCAAGTCGCCAAGCAAAGCTTGAGGCGCAGGCAAGTCAAATTGCTGCCGCAGGACAGTGTCCAGTTCAATATCGTCGTGCAGGTGAAACTGAGGCCAATCGCGCACATCTTGAGACAGCAATGCCAAAAGCAGGGCAAACTCACCCCGGCGATGGGACTCAACAGCCAGATTCAACCGTTCGCCCAATTGCAGCTCATTGATTAAGGAAACATCAGCACGCATAAAAAAACACCAACAAAACAACTCGTTGTTAGTTAATCGACCAAATGACCACGAACTTTAGCCCTTTTTTTAAAATCGGGCTTTACATGAAAAAGGTTTCTGACTACTATGGCGGCCGCAATTGAGGAGGGGTTCCCGAGTGGCCAAAGGGATCAGACTGTAAATCTGACGGCTCCGCCTTCGAAGGTTCGAATCCTTCTCCCTCCACCATTTGCCTACAATTTAAAAAGACACGAAAGTGAAATCGTGGAGGGGTTCCCGAGTGGCCAAAGGGATCAGACTGTAAATCTGACGGCTCCGCCTTCGAAGGTTCGAATCCTTCTCCCTCCACCATCTTTCACTCCAATGTCTGGCTCCAAAAATATGTGGAGGGGTTCCCGAGTGGCCAAAGGGATCAGACTGTAAATCTGACGGCTCCGCCTTCGAAGGTTCGAATCCTTCTCCCTCCACCATTTCTTTTTTATCCTTTAATAAAACTCGCAAACGTTTTATCTGCGCCTAAACTATCCAATTCCACAATAATCAATAGCCTAGCCTGTGTCTGTGCCTCAATGCACCTGAGTTTTCGCTATCCATTGTCATTACCTTTGGTTATGATTAAGACCATCCTGTTATAAGAAAGAACAACAACAATGGCCGATCTCTGGGTAAACGAAGCAATTGCCAAAATCGAAGCCGATTTTCAGCGCAGCGCCGACACACATTTGATTAAACTGGAATTGCCGGCGGTAGCCGGAGTGGATATCTATCTTAAAGACGAAAGCACCCATCCAACCGGAAGCCTCAAACACCGTTTGGCAAGATCACTGTTTCTGTACGCCCTGTGTAACGGCTGGATCAAACAGGATACTCCTGTCATTGAATCCTCCTCCGGCAGTACAGCTGTCTCCGAGGCCTACTTTGCCCGACTGCTGGGACTCCCCTTTATTGCCGTTATGCCGGCGTCCACCGCCCGCAAGAAGATACAGCAGATAGAGTTTTATGGTGGCCGTTGTCACTTTGTCAATCACTCCAGCGAAATATACGCCGAGTCTGAACGGCTGGCGCGGGAGCTGAATGGCCATTATATGGATCAGTTCACCTATGCCGAGCGAGCCACCGACTGGCGCGGCAACAATAACATTGCCAATGCCATTTTCGATCAGATGCAGCGCGAGCCCTTCCCTATTCCCGAGTGGATTGTGATGAGCCCGGGTACCGGCGGCACTTCGGCCACCATAGGCCGTTATATCCGCTATCAACGGCTTTGCACCAAGCTGTGTGTGGTCGACCCGGATAACTCAGTATTCTATGACTATTTTCAACAAAGAGATGCGGCCATCACCTGTGAGCAAGGCAGCAAGATTGAAGGTATAGGCCGGCCCAGAGTCGAGCCCTCCTTTATCCCTGGGGTGGTCGACTCCATGTTGAAGATCCCCGATGCCGCCTCAGTGGCGACAATCCATTGGCTGGAACAGATCATCGGCCGCAAGACCGGGGCCTCGACCGGCACCAACCTCTATGGCGCCCTGATGCTGGCGGCCGAAATGAAACGCGACAATCGCCAGGGCTCAATAGTGACCCTGATCTGCGATCCCGGTGAGCGCTATCTGGACACTTATTACAACCCCGCGTGGATAGCCGCCAACATAGGGGATATCAGCCAGTATCAAAACAAACTGAAGCTGTTTGAAACCACAGGTGAACTCTGCTGCTAAGAGCGCGCTTCAGATAACAAAAAGCCGCATCAATGCGGCTTTTTGTCAATTACCACTACAGATTAATCGATATCCAGATACTTGTGAGTCTGGATAGACAAACGCCAGTTGCGTTCGATACAGACTTTCATCGCCAGCGCCGTCGCCCGGCTCTTCTGGCTGATGGGCTGCAGGCAGATAGTCTTGTCTTTGAGATCCAATCCCTGCAGCAGTTGATCCAGTTCCTCAATATGAGCCTCGGTCGCCACCGGATGCTTAATCTCATTTGCCCGCTCCAGCGCCTGACGCAGTACCGGCATCCCCCCCTTCATACCGACCTTGGGCGAGACTGTGACCCAGGTATCTGCGCTGCAATTCACCTCAAAGGTGCCACTGGTTTCAATTTGAGTGCGAAAGCCTGCGGCATTAAATGCTTCTGTCATTTCAGTGAGCGGATAGAGGCAAGGCTCACCCCCTGTGATCACTATATGCCTGGCATTGAATCCCTGCAGTTTAAACGCCTCCAGTAACGACTTGGCATCATGCTCGGCCCAGCGGCCGATACTGCCATCGGTGCGGATCACATCGGCAGGTTTCACCTGATTGTGCTCAAGCTTGTCCCAGGTCTGGCGGGTATCACACCAAGGACACCCCACAGGGCAACCCTGCAAACGCACAAAAATGGCCGGAACGCCGGTAAATACACCTTCCCCCTGCAGGGTTTCAAAGACTTCGTTGACGGGGTAGTACATCGGGGTTCCTCATATTTGCCGGGGCGGCATTTATAGAGGAATTTAGCCCCAAGCGCAAGGATGAGCGAATTTTCCGTTTTTTATCCAGTCGGCGCTGACAGTCGGCCAAATTAGGGTAAACTGTGGCGATTGAGTCATCCCTTTGAATAGACGCTTATGTCTTCATCCAATCAATCGCTTATGTCATCAGAATCAAACGCACCGCAAACCACAGAGCCGCCCCAAAGCACTAAACCAACTATTTCCAAGGCGATAGTCGTTTTCAGCGGCGGTCAGGACTCCACCACCTGCCTTATTCAGGCCTTGGCCCAGTATGATGAAGTACATGCCATCACCTTCGACTATGGCCAGCGCCACAGCCAGGAGATTGAAGTTGCCAAGCAACTGGCACAAAAGCTCGGCAGTGCCAGTCACAAGGTGCTGGATGTCACTCTGCTCAATGAGTTGGCCATCTCGGCCCTGACCCGCGACAATATTCCGGTATCAAACGACTTGATGGACAATGGTCTGCCCAATACTTTTGTTCCCGGACGCAATATTCTGTTTCTGACCCTGGCGGGGATCTATGCCTATCAAATAGGCGCCGATGCCGTCATCACAGGCGTCTGCGAGACTGACTTCTCCGGCTACCCGGACTGCCGTAATGACTTTATCAAGGCAATGGAATCTGCGCTGGTACAAGGCATGGACAGACAGCTGCGTTTGGTTACGCCACTCATGTGGCTCAACAAGGCCGAAACCTGGGCACTGGCAGATAAATACCAGCAACTGCCACTGGTAAGAGATGAAACCCTTACCTGCTATAACGGCATTCTTGGCAAAGGCTGTGGCACCTGCCCCGCCTGTTTACTGCGCCAAAAAGGGCTGGATGAGTATCTGGCAACACCGGACAGCATCCAGGCAATACTGGCGGCCAAGACAGCGTGAAGCCGAGCTCCGCTTATTTTTCAGGTGTTGTGTTAACAGCCCTGGCGCTGCTGCTGTATTTTCTGCCGCTCACTGAGCTATTGGCCTTTCGCCGCAGCGCCATAGAACAAGGTGAGCTTTGGCGGCTTGTCAGCGGCAATCTGCTACACACTAACTTCTGGCACCTGCTGATGAACCTCGCCGGGTTTTGGGTGATCCTTTATCTGCATAAGGAACACTATAACGCCCTGGGCGTATTGATATTGACCCTGGCACTGTGTCTGTTTGAAGGCTTAGGGCTTTATCTTTGCTACCCTGAGCTTATGGGGTATGTGGGCCTAAGTGGCATACTGCACGGCCTGTTTGCCTTCGGCGCCCTGGCCGATATTCGCAGCGGTCGAAACTCGGGTTACCTGCTGCTTGCTGGCGTTATTGCCAAAGTCGGCTGGGAGCAATGGCAAGGCGCGGCTTCAGAAGTCAGCGCCCTGATTGGTGCCAGAGTCGCGGTTGAAGCGCATCTTGTTGGCCTGATTGGCGGTATCGCACTGTTTGGTTTATGGCGACAGAGTACCTATAAAGCACTAAAACTTTGATACCAAGCTCAAGCATTTCAATAGGTTTTTTTAAATTAGGCTTTTAAATCAGGCTTTTTAAAGCCGTTGATAGATAAACAGCACAAAGAACCCGGCTTTTGCCGGGTTCTTTGTCAATGGGTCAATTTTAGGGATTTAGGCCTTGATAAGCTCCTCTCTGAGCCTTGCCACTTCATCACGCAGTGCAGCGGCCTGCTCAAACTCCAGATCCCTGGCATGCTGGTGCATCTGTTTTTCCAGCCTGTCGATTTCATGCGCCAGATTGGCAGCGTCCACCTGATAAGCCGACCTGCGCTCTGCCACCTTACGGGCACCCGGCTGCGGCGCTGCCGATGAAGGGGAATCTCCCACATCCATAACATCTGTTATCTTCTTCACCAAGCCTTTGGGCACTATGCCATTGGCCAGGTTGAAGGCGTGCTGTTTCTCGCGGCGACGATTGGTTTCATCCATGGCCTTGGCCATTGAAGGGGTCACCTTATCGGCGTAGAGGATCACCTTGCCATTAATGTTACGGGCGGCGCGGCCTATGGTCTGGATAAGTGAGCGCTCGGAGCGCAGGAAACCCTCTTTATCGGCATCGAGAATACACACCAGAGACACTTCCGGCATGTCCAGCCCTTCCCTGAGCAAGTTGATGCCGACCAACACGTCGAAGACCCCCTTACGTAAATCGCGAATGATCTCCACCCGCTCCACGGTATCCACATCCGAGTGCAAGTAACGCACCTTAACCCCGTGTTCATCGAGATATTCGGTAAGATCTTCCGCCATCCGCTTGGTCAGCGTGGTCACCAGCACACGTTCATTGACGGCAATGCGTTTATTGGCCTCAGAGAGCAGATCATCCACCTGAATCGCCACCGGCCGCACTTCCAGCTCAGGATCCAACAAACCTGTGGGCCTGACCACTTGCTCGGCCACATCGCCGCCGCTGCGTTCGAGTTCATAACTGCCCGGTGTGGCCGACACATAAATCGTCTGCGGCATCAAGGACTCGAACTCTTCAAACTTGAGCGGTCTGTTATCCAGTGCCGATGGCAGGCGAAAACCGTACTCCACCAGGGTGGTTTTCCTCGAACGGTCGCCCTTGTACATGGCACCTATCTGCGGCACTGTTACATGGGACTCGTCGATGATCAGCAGACCATCCGGCGGCAGATAATCCAGCAAAGTCGGCGGCCCTTCTCCCGGTGCACGCCCGGAGAGATAACGGGAGTAGTTTTCGATACCGGAGCAATAACCCAGCTCTGTCATCATCTCCACATCGTACTGCACCCGCTCACTGATCCTTTGTGCCTCAATCAGCTTGTTGGCGTCCAGTAACTGCTGGCGCCGTTCTCTGAGCTCGGCCTTTATCTGCTCTGTGGCCGCCAATATTTTTTCTCTCGGGGTCACGTAGTGAGTCTTGGGGTAAACCGTGGCCCGGGCAATGCGTTTACGCACCTGACCGGTCAAAGGGTCGAATAGCGACAGCTGCTCTATCTCATCATCGAACAACTCGATCCGAATAGCATCCCGGTCCGATTCGGCCGGGAAGATATCTATTACTTCACCGCGCACCCTGAAGGTACCGCGCTGCAGTTCAATATCGTTGCGGCTGTATTGCAACTCGCTGAGCCGCTGCAGTATATCCCGCTGGCCCATGATGTCGCCCTGGCGCAGGTGCAGCAGCATCTTCATGTAAGAGTCGGGGTCGCCAAGACCATAGATGGCTGAGACCGAGGCCACCAACACCACATCACGCCGCTCCAGCAAGGCCTTGGTGGCAGAGAGTCGCATCTGCTCAATATGAGCGTTGACCGAAGCGTCCTTCTCAATAAAGGTGTTGGTCGAAGGCACATAGGCTTCCGGTTGGTAGTAGTCATAGTAAGAAACAAAGTATTCCACCGCATTATGGGGGAAAAACTCTTTCATCTCGCCGTAGAGTTGCGCCGCCAAAGTCTTGTTGGGTGCCATAATGATGGTTGGCCGCCCCTGATTGGCAATCACATTGGCAATAGTGAAAGTTTTTCCTGAACCGGTTACCCCCAGCAAAGTCTGATTAGCGAGCCCGGATTCCAGTCCATCAATCAATTTGGCAATGGCGGTGGGCTGATCTCCTGCAGGGGAATACTGAGACTCCAAGCGAAACGGCGTAGCTGACACTTTAATGCTCCTTCGGTTAAGCCGTTTATTTTACCCATTGAGCCAGATAAGGCCAAGCCAAAAGCCACAAGACTCCTGCCAACATGATGTCAGTAGCAGCTTGTGCTGAAACTCAGCAACAAGACGACAGATGTGGCGGTCGAAGGCGGGAATTCCACCCAAATAAGTCAAACAGGTAGATTTAATGCACAAGGATCGGCAGATACTTCCTTACAGCTTTGTTACAAAAAACACCAAGCAAACCAAAGCAGCTTGACTTTCACATCTAATTGTTTTGATTGAATTTATTTTTTAACCATTCAAACTGACCAATTTAAGTTCAATGCAGATGCCACAAGGGTTTGCAGCCCATAAAGTCGGGAAGCTCACAGGTTTATCCACAGATTTAGTGGATAAGTCAGTCTAACCCTGTAACCATGAGGGATTGCGGCAAGCAGTGTAAGCCAATGCATGTTGCTGGATCTTTTGTAATAAAAGAACATATGAAAGTGTGGCACTCACCTTGAAAGGTAAGATGCACCAAAATGAACTCAAAGCAGCTGAATTGCACCTTTATTGCGCTGCTTTCATGACGAGTTAGACTCCAGGTAAATTGCTCAAAAACCTCCTGCTTGTCAGATTTCAGCCCTGTGGACAGGCAAAAGCCGCCGAAACTCACGCACCTTGGCCTTCCAATGAAACCCGCTTTGATTGAAATGACACGGAATATCTGTGTTTAGCCGTTATTTTTTAAGCAAAAAATCTCCCCAAAGCAGTTTTATCCATCACTATGAGCATTAGATAAGCAATTAACAGCTTAATGACACTTTTTTTGGGGCTGCGAGTTGACTCTACCCACAGAGCGATTTACTATGCGCTCCGTTCTCAGCGAGACAAGCAATAAATAACGATTCCCCTGTAGTTCAGTCGGTAGAACGGCGGACTGTTAATCCGTATGTCACTGGTTCGAATCCAGTCAGGGGAGCCAATTTACGCAAGTCACCTGAAAACAATAGGTTAATCCTAGCTAAATAATCTATTCCCCTGTAGTTCAGTCGGTAGAACGGCGGACTGTTAATCCGTATGTCACTGGTTCGAATCCAGTCAGGGGAGCCAATTTAATTAGTTGAAATCTGTTCCCCTGTAGTTCAGTCGGTAGAACGGCGGACTGTTAATCCGTATGTCACTGGTTCGAATCCAGTCAGGGGAGCCACTTCAAGATTAACCTGAGCGAAATCTGTTCCCCTGTAGTTCAGTCGGTAGAACGGCGGACTGTTAATCCGTATGTCACTGGTTCGAATCCAGTCAGGGGAGCCACTTCGATTTTGCCCCTGAAAATTTCAATTCCCCTGTAGTTCAGTCGGTAGAACGGCGGACTGTTAATCCGTATGTCACTGGTTCGAATCCAGTCAGGGGAGCC
Organism: Shewanella sp. ECSMB14102; assembly: GCF_000813075.1. NCBI lineage: Bacteria > Pseudomonadati > Pseudomonadota > Gammaproteobacteria > Alteromonadales > Shewanellaceae > Shewanella > Shewanella sp. ECSMB14102. Next base: position 91,383 of record NZ_JWGX01000016.1, on the reverse strand, counting down.
ACCTTATCTTATCTCTTCCTGCGTTTTGTATTTATAACAAATACGTATACAATTCTGACATCCCTTTAACCTGGTCTGAATTCTGGAAAAGATGGGCATTTCGCGCTTTTTTCAACTGTTACTGTTATTGAGCTTTCTGGCAACCGGCTTGGTCTTGTTGCAACAGGAACGACAGGTGTTGCAGCAGCAAGCTGATGTCCTGTTACAGCGATTACAACAAGCGCAGGAGCAAGCCCAGGGCGCAGATGATGCCGCTATCTTTTACCGGCAATTACAAGACAAAGTGTCATTGCAGTTTTTTCAATATACTGATGACGTCGATGGTCAGAATAATCTCACTCGAGGACATTTCCTGCCGGAGATGAACTGGCAATATTATCTACTGCCATTGCAACTCGAATCCCAATACCGCTTCGCTTCCGGGCGAGTGTTACTTAAGCCCGACCTCAGCCCTCTTCGAGAACAAGGGATCCATACCCTCTGGCTTGACGGATTGCGCTTATTACCCCTTTATTTGGTATTGGCGTTAATCTTTGCCTTGATGATGAAACGCCACAATAGTGTCCTTAAATATGCAGCCGAATATCTGACAAAAATGTCTCAAGGTGAATTCAATGCGCTGGCGCAGAGCCGCTTTCGGGGTGAGCTCAGGCCCTTGGGGCAAGCATTGGAACAAAGTCGGCAGCTGATAAAACAGCGGTTTGAGAAACTTGAGTCAGAAAACCTATCGCTGAAAAAACTCGCCTACGAAGATCCGATAACCGGCTTTGGCACCCGCCAACACTTCACCGAAAAACTGCAACAGTTATCACTTTCCGGCAAATCCCAGATTGGGGTGCTAATCCTGGTAAAAGCCACCGAGCTTGCCCATATCAATCAACTGCGCGGCCGTCAGGGCGGCGATGACTATCTTGCCCGCGTCGCGGTTTGTATTCGCCGGGCACTCCAGGGTTACAACAACAGCGAAAGCTTTCGCATTGCCAGTACTGACTTTGCCATCTTTGTCCCCTCAATTGTGCTGAAAGACGCGCAAACCTTTGCCACCCAGCTCAAGCGTGAGCTGGAAGAATACCAAGCAGAACTGCAAACCGACTCCATCGCCCATAGCGGCATAGTGGCCTACGCCAGCGACAAAGATCCCATAAGCACTCTTGCCATGGCCGATACCGCCGCCAATGTGGCGCAAACCTTGGGTCCGAATGCAGTGCAATTCCAGGATAAAAATTTGCTGAATGAAACACTCGGCGATAACCGCTGGAAACTGGCCATTGAAGACTTGCTGAAGCGCCGGGCACTCAAATTTTACCAACAGCCCATTCAACCCTGTCGCAGCGAGGTAGATGGCTACCGTGAGCTGTTGGCACGCTTTTACAACGGTGAAGGCAAGTTTCTACCGACAGCCACAGTGATTGCCATGGCCGAACGTCACGGCATGAGCCAAGAGCTGGATAAACTGGTGCTACTCAGCGCCTTGAAACTACTGCAGAGCCTGCCAAACCTCAGCGGTAATATCGGCGTCAATCTGAGCCCGGGCTCAGCCTCCAAAGAAAGCTTTATTGCCTGGGCCAAAGATCTGCTCTCCAAACATCCGAGATTAGCCTCAAGACTGGTGTTCGAAATCAACGAAGCAGGCATGCAAGGTAACCTGGCCGCCAGTCACAAGTTTGTTCGCGCCATGCATAGCGTCGGTTGCCGGGTATCGGTAGAGCGTTTCGGCATGAGTTTTACCTCATTCAAATTCTTCCGTGAGGTGCGCCCCGACTATATCAAACTGGATCCCAGCTATACCCAGGCAATAGATGAAGATACCAATAACCAGTTCTTTGTCCGCATGCTGGTCGATGTGGCCCGCCGCAGTGGTGTCAAGGTGATAGCCTGCGGCATAGAGCGCCAGGAAGAGAAAATGGTCGTCGAAAAACTGTTGGTTGATGGTATGCAAGGCTTCTACATTGCCAGGCCCCAACAGCTGGACCTCGCCGAAATGAACAGAAATTAATGCCGTTTATGACTCATTAAGGGCGCAAAGAAGGTAAACCCTGCTTTCTATATGTTGTTTATGACCACTGAAACACTGATAATAACCGCCAAGAAGTCACAACACCTGTAATGAGATGAGTGAGTATCTCCTGTTGTTGATTGGCACTGTGCTGGTCAACAATTTTGTATTAGTGAAATTCCTTGGGCTGTGCCCATTTATGGGGGTATCCAGCAAGCTGGAATCAGCCATAGGCATGTCCATGGCAACTACCTTTGTCATGACCTTGGCCGCCATTCTCAGCTACCTGGTTAACCGGTATCTGCTGCTGCCCTTCGAGCTCGGCTACCTGCGTACCATGAGCTTTATTCTGGTTATCGCAGTGGTGGTACAGTTCACCGAAATGGTGGTGCAGAAAACCAGTGCGACTCTGCATAGGGCGCTGGGGATCTATCTGCCACTTATCACCACCAACTGTGCCGTGTTGGGCGTAGCCTTACTGAATATCAATGAAAACCACGATTTTATGCAGAGTGCTGTCTATGGATTCGGCGCTGCCGCGGGCTTTTCATTGGTGCTTATCCTGTTTTCGGCAATGCGCGAACGTTTGGCGGCGGCTGATGTGCCCGCACCTTTCAAAGGCAGCGCCATCGCCATGATCACCGCCGGCCTGATGTCGCTGGCCTTCATGGGCTTTACCGGTTTAGTCAAATAGAGTTATGTCTTCCATGCTAATTGCAGTCATTTTATTGTCTCTGCTGGCGCTGGTATTCGGCGTTTTACTCGGCTTCGCCGCCGAGAAGTTTAAAGTTCAGGGCAATCCGATAGTGGATCAGGTCGAAGCCCTGTTGCCACAAACCCAATGTGGTCAATGCGGCTACCCTGGTTGCCGCCCCTACGCCGAGGCCATAGCCAACGGCGAGAAGATCAATCGCTGCCCGCCGGGTGGTACCGCCACTATGGAGAAACTGGCCGATCTTATGGGGGTCGATCCCGAGCCTCTCGATGCCAGTGTTGAAACCCAGGTCAAAAAGGTCGCCTATATTCGCGAAGATGAGTGTATCGGCTGTACCAAGTGCATTCAGGCCTGTCCGGTAGATGCCATCATAGGCACGGGCAAGCTGATGCACACAGTCCTGACCAGCAACTGCACCGGCTGCGATCTCTGTGTTGAACCCTGCCCTGTGGATTGTATCGATATGATCCCGGTGAAACAGGATCTGAAAACCTGGGACTGGCAGCTTAACGCAATTCCAGTGAAGTTGGTGGAAGAGGATAAGCCGTGCTGACATTACTCGAACAGTTGGATAAAGGAACTCAGTGGCGCCTGACCGGCGGAATTCATCCGCCGCAGATGAAAGACCTCTCCAACGGCAGTCCTATTGGGCGTCTACCACTTGCCAGCGAATTCTTATTGCCTGTGCCCCAGGTTGGTGACAGCGCCGTGCTCGAAGTCAAAGTGGGCGACAGAGTGCTCAAGGGCCAGGCGCTGACCCGCGGACTGAGCGCCATGTATCTGGCGGTGCATGCCCCCACCTCAGGCATCATTCGCGCCATAGAGCAAAGACCGAGCAACCACCCTTCTGCCCTGCCGGTCTTGACCTGTGTGCTGGAAGCCGACGGCCAGGATCAAGCCATAGATTTTGAGCAGCAAGAGGTCTCAGCACTGAGCCGCGAGCAGATCCTCAGCCGCATTCGCCAAGCCGGGATAGCCGGATTGGGCGGTGCCATGTTTCCGGCTCACATCAAACTCAACCCCGCCAGTGAAATTGAACTGCTGTTGATCAACGGCGTGGAATGCGAGCCTTATATCAGTGCCGATGACAGATTGATGCGCGAACACGCCAGCGAAATTCTGGACGGCATTGAAATTGTTCACGGGCTGCTAAATCCCAAACGGGTGATTATCGCCATTGAGGATAACAAGCCCGAAGCCGTTCAGGCGATGCAGCAGGCGCTGGATAGCTGCCATCTGCCTAAGGGCAGCATCAGGATCACTGTGATCCCGACCAAATACCCTTCCGGCGGCGAAAAGCAGCTGATCCAGATCATTACCGGACAAGAAGTGCCTTCCGGCGCCATTCCGGCGCAACTGGGAATAGTAGTGCACAACGTAGGCACCGCCTTCGCCATTCGCGAAGCCGTTTGCCAGGGCAAGCCTCTCATAGAGCGGGTTGTCACTGTGACCGGCGGCAATATTCCCAAGCCGGGTAATTACTGGGTGCCACTGGGCACGCCCATAGCCCATATACTGGAGCAAAGCGGTTTTACCGCCAGCGGTCAGGATACCGTCATCATAGGCGGCCCCATGATGGGCTACACCCTGCCCCTTATCAAAGTACCGCTGCTCAAGGGCAGTAACTGTGTCTTGGTGCCATCGGCCAGCGAAATCAGCCCACCGGCCGAGGAAAAGGCCTGCATTCGCTGCGGAGAATGTGCTCAGGTATGCCCGGCGTCGCTATTGCCCCAGCAACTCTATTGGCACAGTAAAGCCGAAGAATACGACAAGGCCAGCGCCTACAACCTCAGAGACTGTATCGAGTGCGGTTGTTGCAGCTATGTTTGCCCATCGGATATTCCTCTGGTGGAGTATTATCGCATTGCCAAGGCGGCCATTAAGCGTAATCACGAAGAGAAACAGCTGGCCGAGCAGGCCAAGCAGAGATTCGATGCCAGGCTCAAACGGCTGGAGGCCGAGAAACAGGCGCGGGAAGCCAAGGCCAAAGCCGCAGCCGATAAGCGCCGCGCCGCCATGGGCAGTGGTGAGAAAGATGCCGTAGCCGAGGCTATGGCCAGGATCAAGGCGAAAAAAGCCGCCGAAGCCTCTGTGGCGACCGCTGCTAAACCGGTAGAAAAAGCGGCCGAAACCGCCGAACCGGCAGTTATCCAGCCAAAGGAAGACAAGAGAAAGAGCGATGTCGCCGCAGCGATTGCCAGGGCCAAGGCCAAAAAGGCCGCAGCACAAGGCACTGCTGCTGCCAAAGAAGTTGCTGATGTGACGACAGATAATGCAGCTGAAGGCACAACACCTGGCGCGGACAAAAAAGCTCAAGTAGCAGCGGCTATCGCCCGTGCCAAGGCGAAAAAGGCCGCTGCAGCCTCAGGCCAGGCAGATACTGACTCTCGCGAAGCTCAAGCTACTGCCACCGAAACAAGTCAAACCGCAGGCGACGACAGCAAACAGGCCCGTATCGCGGCAGCGGTTGCCAAAGCCAAGGCCAAAAAAGCTGCGGCGGCATCTGAATCAACTGCGACCGATAATAATGTGGGAGCAGCGCAAGGCGCCGAAGTAAACCAAGTCGCAAGCCAAGCGACAAAACAAACCGCAAGCGATGACAGCAAACAGGCCCGTATCGCGGCAGCGGTTGCCAAGGCCAAAGCCAAAAAAGCTGCGGCGGCATCTGAATCAACTGCGACCGATAATAATGACGTGGGATCAGCGCAAGGCGCCGAAGTAAACCAAGTCGCAAAAGCTACAAAACAAACCGGCGACGACAGCAAACAGGCCCGTATCGCGGCAGCGGTTGCCAAAGCCAAGGCCAAAAAAGCTGCGGCGGCATCTGAATCAACTGCGACCGATAATAATGTGGGAGCAGCGCAAGGCGCCGAAGTAAACCAAGTCGCAAGCCAAGCGACAAAACAAACCGCAAGCGATGACAGCAAACAGGCCCGTATCGCGGCAGCGGTTGCCAAGGCCAAAGCCAAAAAAGCTGCGGCGGCATCTGAATCAACTGCGACCGATAATAATGACGTGGGATCAGCGCAAGGCGCCGAAGTAAACCAAGTCGCAAAAGCTACAAAACAAACCGCAGACGACAGCAAACAGGCCCGTATCGCGGCAGCGGTTGCCAAAGCCAAGGCCAAAAAAGCTGCGGCGGCATCTGAATCAACTGCGACCGATAATAATGACGTGGGATCAGCGCAAGGCGCCAAAGTAAACCAAGTCGCAAGCCAAGCGACAAAACAAACCGCAGACGACGACAGCAAACAGGCGCGTATTGCCAGGGCTGTAGCCAAAGCCAAACAAAAGGCCAAAGAGAAGGCGCTCAGCGCACAGGAGAAAGATTGATATGGCGTTTAAAATAGCCTCCTCCCCCCATGTCAGCCGGCCGCTGCAAACCAGCACTGTGATGCAAAGGGTGCTGCTCTGCGCCCTGCCCGGCTTGGTAGTCCAGTGTGTATTTTTTGGCTGGGGCAGCCTTATTCAGGTACTGCTGGCGGTGATGGTCGCTTTGATTTCAGAGGCCGCCATCCTCAAGTTGCGCAAACGCAAGGTACTTTCGACGCTGTCGGATAACAGCGCGGCTCTAACAGCGGTTCTTATCGGTATTGCCATACCGCCGCTCGCCCCTTGGTGGATGGTGGTGATAGGCACAAGTTTTGCCATCATCATGGTAAAACAGCTGTATGGCGGTTTGGGGAACAACCTGTTCAACCCGGCCATGGCCGCCTATGTGCTGCTGTTGGTAGCCTTCCCGGTACAGATGACCAGTTGGGTTGCTCCGGCGACGGTTGCCCAGCACTCTCCGGATTTTCTCACCAGCTTGCAGGTGATTTTCGGCGCCAGCCAAGGCAGCGTTGCCGAATACTTCCAGCTCGGTATCGATGGTGTCACCATGGCGACACCGCTCGATACGCTGAAGACGGATCTCTCTATGGGAATGACCACCACCGAGAGCCTGCAAAAACCGATTTTTGCCGGCACTATCAACAGTGGCTGGTTCTGGGTCAACCTGGCCTACCTGTGCGGCGGCCTGGCGCTGTTGAAGATGAAGCTTATCCGCTGGCATATCAGTGTTGGTGTATTGGCATCGCTGTTTATCTGTAGCGGCTTTGCCTATGCGCTTGGGCCAGATACCCATGTCAGCCCGCTTATTCACCTGTTCAGTGGCGCCACCATGCTGGCGGCTTTCTTTATTGCCACAGATCCTGTAACCGCGCCCGCCAGTAACCGGGGCCGATTGATCTTCGGCGCCCTTATCGGCCTGGTGGTTTACCTTATCCGAAGCTTTGGCGGGTACCCTGACGCCTTTGCTTTTGCGGTGCTGCTGGCCAACCTGTGCGCCCCTTTGATCGACTACTATGTCAAACCCCGAGCCTATGGCCATCGTGCCGGACATTGATAGCAAGAGAGATAGACAGTGCAAAAATCCATGTTGAAAAATGGCCTGCTTTTGGGCCTGTTTGCCCTGATATGCACCGCTGTGGTGGCGGTTGTCAATGACAGTACCCGGGATGCGATTATGGCTCAGCAAAAGTTGGAGCTCAAACGCACCCTGGAGCAGATCATCCCCAATGAACTGCACGACAATCCGCTCGAGGAAAGCTGCATTCTATTGCAGGACAGAGACGCCCAGGGCACGACTCAGCCCATGCCGGCCTATATCGCTACCCAAGATGCCCAGCCAGTCGCCATTGCCATCGAAACCATAGCCCCAGATGGCTACAATGGTGAAATACGCTTGATCATAGGTATCAAGACTGACGGCACTGTGCTTGGGGTTCGTACCCTGTCGCATCAGGAAACCCCTGGGCTGGGTGACAAGATTGAGCGCAAAAAATCTGATTGGGTGGACAGCTTTATCGGCAGAAAGCTTCAGGGCAGTGATGACAAGGCCTGGCATGTGAAAAAAGACGGTGGTGAAATCGATCAGTTTACCGGGGCGACCATTACCCCCAGGGCTTACGTCAAGTCGATAAGAAATACCCTGGCCTTCTTTGAAGCCAATAAGCAGGCCCTCTTTTCGCAATCACAGACATGTGAGGCAAGCCAATGAGTTTATATCGTGATATCGCCTGGCAAGGCTTGTGGAAAAATAACCCCGGACTGGTGCAGATGTTGGGACTCTGTCCCCTGTTGGCGGTGACCTCTACCTTTACCAACGCCCTGGGGCTTGGACTCGCTACCGCAGTAGTGTTAATTGGTTCCAACACCACAGTATCCCTGGTGCGCAACTTTGTCCCCAAAGAGATCCGCATCCCCATCTTTGTGATGATCATTGCCGCACTGGTAACCGCTGTGCAGTTGCTAATCAATGCCTACGCCTACGGCCTCTACCTGTCTCTCGGTATTTTCCTGCCGCTTATCGTAACAAACTGCGTCATTATAGGCCGCGCCGAAGCCTTTGCCTCGCGTAATTCACCTATGGATGCCGCCTTTGACGGCTTGATGATGGGTATTGGCTTTACCTTGGTATTGATGGTGCTCGGTGGCGGCAGGGAAATACTGGGGCAAGGCACCCTATTTGACGGCGCCGATCTGCTTCTTGGGCCTTGGGCTGCGAGCCTGCGTATTGAAGTTTGGCAAGTCGATACCCCCTTCCTGCTGGCGATGTTGCCGCCCGGTGCCTTTTTGGGTATGGGGCTGCTGATTGCCCTGAAAAACGCAATCGACAAGAAACTCGCCGATCGTCAACCCAGAGAGCAAACTGCGCCAGTGGAACGCGCCAGGATCACCAAAGTCAACTGAGGTCATTGAGTGAACAAAGACAAGAGACGGGCGATACTCGAACGCCTGCGGGACAATAATCCTCATCCCCAGACAGAGCTGAATTATTCCAGCCCTTTTGAATTACTGGTGGCGGTAACGCTTTCGGCGCAGGCAACCGACGTCAGTGTCAACAAGGCCACTGACAAGCTGTTTCCGGTGGCCAATACCCCACAGGCTATCGCAGACCTTGGGGTTGATGGGCTGAAGGAGTATATCAAGACCATAGGGCTCTATAACAATAAGGCCATCAATGTGGTGGCACTGTCCAAGATCCTTGTCGAGCAGTACAACGGTGAAGTCCCTGAAAACCGCGAGGCGCTGGAGTCACTGCCCGGGGTCGGCCGTAAGACGGCCAATGTGGTGCTCAACACCGCCTTTGGTTGGCCAACCATAGCGGTCGACACTCATATTTTCCGGGTCAGCAATCGCACCCGCTTTGCGCCGGGGAAAAATGTTCAGGAAGTAGAAGATAAACTGCTCAAAGTGGTGCCGGCCGAGTTCAAGGTTGACGTCCACCACTGGCTTATTCTTCACGGGCGCTATACCTGCATTGCCAGAAAGCCCCGCTGCGGCAGTTGTCTGATTGAAGATCTGTGTGAATTCAAAGAAAAAATCTATCCGGATGACTGATCCGGAAACGACAATGCCGCCCGAAGGCGGCATTGTCTTACGTATTCTTGCTCAACGCCAATCAGAACATCTGTACAATCATAGCGGCGAAAACGATTGCAATTACCAAGGTAGATCCAATAGCCATTTTCAATTCTGTAGTCATGCTTGTCTCCTGCATCCAGCTAAGATAGGGTTGACACCATTATTAATGAAGCAGACACAAATACCATGTTTATTTCATGGATTTGTGAACTGGCTATCAAGTTCGCAGCGGTCAGAGCCAATCCATTTGGGAGAGATTCTCAGTTCGCTGAATATTGCTTGATTATCCACGCTACGGAAACTCATTCAGTTTCCGCTATAGAACCAAAAGAGGTAGTAATGTCACAAGTTCTGCATACCATGCTTAGAGTGGGAAACCTTGAACGCAGCATCCATTTCTATACTGAAATCATGGGGATGAAGCTATTGCGTCAATCGGAAAATCCTGAATATAAATACACTCTGGCCTTTGTCGGCTACGGCGAAGAATCAAGCGGTCAGGCCGTCATCGAACTGACCTACAACTGGGGTACAGAGCAATATGATATGGGTAATGCCTTTGGTCATATCGCCATAGGTGAAGAAGATATCTATGCTCGCTGTGAAGCTATCAGCGCAGCCGGTGGCAAAGTTATCCGTGCACCGGGCCCAGTGGCCGGTGGTAGCACTGAAATCGCTTTTGTGGAAGATCCTGACGGTTACAAAATCGAGCTCATTCAAATGAGTTCGGCTGAAAACGGCTTGGGCTAACAACGCAAATGTAAAGAAGCCATCGGCAAAGCCGGTGGCTTTTGACCTACTTCCTAAGACGGCATTGAGCTAGCTGCGCCCAACCAGGGTTATAGCCTGCTTGCAGCTGATATTTCTGGGCAGTTCTCATACAAACCGCTTTATTGTTGCCCCCCTCTCATAAAATCAGCTAATGGGTGGCAGTATTTAACATAAGCGCGACGGTAAAGCCGAGAAAAACGCTCACCTCCATAGCAGGTGAATTCAGTGTGACAAAAGAAAAGGCCGGAACATCTCCGGCCTCTTGCACTCATGCGCTTATAAAGCGCTGAGATTAATCTCAGGCTTCATCCTGCTTGTACTTGGCAGCAGTTTCCTTGATCAAGGTCTGTAGCTCCCCTTTTTGGTACATCTCGGTCAGGATATCGCAACCGCCGATCAGCTCACCTTCTACCCATAGCTGAGGAAAAGTCGGCCAATTGGCATACTTGGGCAATTCAGCACGGATATCAGGATGCTGCAGAATATCAACAAACGCGAACTGCTCGCCGATATTGATCATGATCTGAGCCACCTGAGAGGAAAAACCGCAGCTGGGTAATTTGGGCGAACCTTTCATGTAAAGGATGATGGGGTTTTCAGCAATTTGCTGCTTAATTTTTTCAACAGTTTCCATTTACGTTCCTGAGTACGACACTATATTTGATTCGCTATTGTACGCGAGAGAAACGCAGAACAAAATCACACTATTTGTAAGGTTATTTAGCCATTTGATTTTTCAATGATGTCAATCTGCTCAATCACTCAAACAATGATTCACTTCACAAATTTTATCGGTACAATAGGTGGCAGTGAGCAAGTCTGAAAATGATAAACCAAGTCCATGGAGAGATACTAATGGCTTTCGAATTACCCGCATTACCATATGCCAAGAACGCACTGGAACCCCACATTTCTCAGGAAACCATCGAATACCACTACGGTAAGCACCACAACACTTACGTGGTTAAGCTGAACGGTCTGATCGAAGGCACTGAATTCGCCGGCAAGACCCTGGAAGAGATAGTAAAAACCTCCAGCGGCGGTATTTTCAACAACGCAGCTCAGGTTTGGAACCACACTTTTTACTGGAATTGTCTGGCGCCTAACGGCGGCGGCGAAGCCACTGGTGCTGTAGCCGAAGCCATCAATGCTGCTTTCGGTTCTTTTGAAGCCTTCAAGACTCAGTTCACCGAGTCCGCGGTCAACAACTTTGGTAGCGGCTGGACCTGGCTGGTGAAAAAGGCGGATGGCACTGTCGCTATCGTTAACACCAGCAACGCAGCTACTCCGCTGACTGATGCTTCAGTAACCCCACTGCTGACCGTTGACGTTTGGGAACACGCTTACTACATCGACTACCGTAACGTTCGCCCTGACTACATGGCGCACTTCTGGCAGTTGCTTAACTGGGATTTTGTTAACCAAAACTTCGCCGGTTAATTCTTATCAAACTGAGTCACTAAAAAGGAGCCTGATGGCTCCTTTTTTATGGTTCACAAACACTTCCTCACCGACAAATCCAACCATCGTAAGCTCATAACGCTCCTTTACGCCACAAGTGCAACTATTGCTTTTGCAACTATTTGCCTTTGTTTTTATTTATGTTTTTTTTGACATGCAACACAAATTAGTGTCTAAGATTAATGATAGGTGACTGCCAAAGACAGTTCCCTTCCCAGACATATTTGGCGTTTCAGGGGGTTTAACATGGGCATATTTGAGCACTACCAACAGCGCTATGAGAAGAAACTCGATGAAGAATACACATTACAGGAGTTTCTCGAAATCTGTAAGCAAGATCGCAGCGCCTACGCTTCGGCAGCAGAAAGACTGCTAATCGCCATCGGTGAGCCGGAAGTGATCGACACTTCCAAAAATCAGGTTCTGAGCCGGATATTTTCCAACCGCTTAATCTCTCGCTATCCAGCGTTTAAAGACTTCTACGGCATGGAAGATGCCATAGAGCAGATAGTCTCTTACCTTAAACACTCGGCCCAAGGGCTGGAAGAATCCAAGCAGATCCTTTACCTGCTGGGACCTGTCGGTGGCGGTAAATCTTCGCTGGCAGAGAAGCTCAAGGCCTTGATGCAACAAGTGCCCATCTATATTCTCAGCGCCGATGGAGTCAGAAGTCCGGTCAACGACCACCCTTTCTGCCTGTTTGATGCCGAGGAAGATGGCAAGTTGCTGCAGGAAGAGTACCAGATCCCGACCCGTTATCTGCGCAGTATCATGTCGCCTTGGGCGGTCAAACGCCTGCATGAATTTGGCGGCGATATCTCTCGCTTCCGAGTCGTCAAAGTGTTTCCTTCGGTGCTGGATCAAATTGCCATCGCCAAAACTGAGCCAGGAGATGACAACAACCAGGACATCTCTTCTCTGGTGGGCAAGGTCGACATTCGCCAACTGGAGCACTTTGCCCAGAATGATGCTGATGCTTATTCCTATTCAGGAGCATTGTGCCGTGCCAACCAAGGCTTGATGGAGTTTGTGGAGATGTTCAAGGCACCGATCAAGGTGCTGCACCCACTGCTGACCGCCACTCAGGAAGGAAACTATAACGGCACTGAAGGTTTATCGGCCCTGCCCTTTAACGGCATTATTCTGGCTCACTCCAACGAGTCTGAATGGAGCAGCTTTAAAAATAATAAAAACAATGAAGCCTTTCTCGACCGTGTTTATATCGTTAAGGTGCCCTACTGCCTGCGGGTGTCGGAAGAGATGCAGATTTACCGCAAGCTTATCGCCAATTCAGAACTGACCAAGGCGCCCTGTGCCCCAGGCACACTGGAGACCTTGGCTCAATTCAGCGTGCTCTCAAGGATCAAGACCCCGGAGAACTCCTCCGTCTACTCCAAGATGCGGGTCTATGACGGTGAAAGCCTCAAGGATACCGACCCCAAGGCCAAGTCTTACCAGGAATATCGTGACTATGCCGGGGTCGATGAGGGTATGCACGGACTATCGACCCGCTTCGCGTTCAAGATCCTCTCCAAGGTCTTTAACTTCGACCATTCTGAAATTGCCGCCAACCCAGTGCACCTCTTCTATGTGCTGGAGCGGCAGATAGAGCAGGAGCAGTTCCCTTCCGATACCGCAGAAAGGTATATGGAGTTTCTGAAGGGCTATCTGATCCCTAAATATGTTGAGTTTATCGGCAAGGAGATCCAGACCGCTTATCTGGAATCTTACTCGGAATATGGTCAGAACATCTTCGACCGTTATGTCACCTATGCCGACTTCTGGATCCAGGATCAGGAGTACAGAGATCCGGAAACCGGCCAACTGTTTGACCGGGCCGCACTCAACGCCGAATTGGAGAAAATAGAAAAGCCGGCCGGGATAAGTAATCCCAAAGACTTCCGCAATGAGATAGTCAACTTTGTGCTCAGGGCCAGGGCCAATAACGATGGCAACAACCCGCAATGGACCAGCTATGAGAAACTCAGAACCGTGATCGAGAAAAAGATGTTCTCAAATACGGAAGATCTCCTGCCAGTCATATCTTTCAACGCCAAGACCTCCACAGACGATCAGCGCAAACATGATGATTTCGTCAATCGTATGATGGAGAAAGGCTACACCAAGAAACAGGTGCGCCTGTTGTCCGAGTGGTACTTACGGGTACGTAAGTCTTCATAGCTGTGCCCTTTCGGGGCCTTCGGGCCCCGGTATTTGCTTTGGGAGGTGCGTATGGCGAACTTTATCGACAGGCGGTTGAATGCCAAAGGAAAGAGCACGGTTAACCGTCAGCGGTTTATTAACCGCTATAAACAACAAATTAAAAAAGCGGTCAGTGATGCCGTCACTCACCGCAGCGTCACAGATGTCGACAAGGGAGAAAAGATCAGTATCCCCACCAAGGACATCAGCGAGCCCGTGTTCCATCAAGGCCCTGGCGGCGTGCGTGAGCGAGTGCATCCGGGCAACGACCAATTTACCCGCGGCGACAAGATAGACAGGCCTCAAGGGGGCGGCGGTGGTGGCAGCGGCAAGGGCGATGCCTCGAACTCAGGCGAGGGTCAGGATGACTTTGTATTTCAAATCTCCAAAGATGAATACCTCGAGCTCTTGTTTGAAGATCTTGAGTTGCCCAACCTGCAGAAAAACCGCCTGAACAAACTGGTGGAATATCAAACTTACCGAGCCGGTTACACCAATGATGGTGTGCCCTCCAATATCAATATCGTCCGTTCTTTGAGATCGTCTCTGGCGCGGCGCACCGCCATGTCTGCAGACAAGAAGCGGCGACTGCTGGAGCTGGAAAACGAACTGGCAGAGCTGGAAAACACCCCGGGAGCCAGTGCCGAGCGGATTTTGCAACTCAAAGAGGAGATTGAGGAGCTTAAACAGCGCATCGCCAAGGTGCCCTTTATTGACACTTTCGATCTGCGCTACAACAACTTTGCCAAACGGGAAGTGCCCACCAGTCAAGCGGTGATGTTCTGTCTTATGGATGTCTCCGGCTCTATGGATCAGGCCACCAAGGATATGGCCAAACGCTTTTATATATTGTTGTACCTGTTTCTAACCCGCACTTACAAGAATCTAGAGGTCGTCTATATCCGTCATCACACCCAGGCCAAAGAAGTGGATGAACATGAGTTTTTCTACTCTCAGGAGACAGGCGGCACCATAGTTTCCAGTGCGCTGAAACTGATGCACGAAATTCAACAGGAACGCTATCCGGCCAATGAATGGAATATCTATGCCGCCCAGGCATCCGATGGCGACAACTGGGCAGATGACTCGCCCACCTGTTATCAGATCCTCGAAACACAACTGCTACCCGTAGTACGCTATTTCAGTTACATAGAAATCACCAACAGGGCGCACCAGACGCTCTGGCGTGAATATGAAACCCTGCAAAAACAATTCGATAATATGGCGGTACAACATATTCGCCAGGCGGAGGATATTTATCCCGTCTTCCGCGAATTGTTCAAGAAGCAGGCGGTTTAAGGGGAAGCGATTATGAGCAAAATGAAAACACGCCAGCCACTGAGCGACGGGCCTGAATGGACTTTTGAGCTGCTGGAAACCTATGAAAAGGAAATCGCCCGGGTCGCGGAGCATTATCGTCTTGGGACCTATCCCAATCAGATAGAGGTGATCACCGCCGAGCAGATGATGGACGCCTACGCCAGCATTGGGATGCCCATAGGGTACACTCACTGGTCCTTCGGTAAGCGTTTTATTGAAACCGAGCAGGGTTATAAGCGCGGCCAGATGGGGCTGGCTTATGAGATAGTCATCAACTCCAACCCCTGTATCGCCTATCTGATGGAAGAAAACACCCTCACCATGCAGGCCTTGGTGATAGCTCACGCCAGCTTTGGCCACAACAGTTTCTTCAAAAACAACTACCTGTTCCGCACCTGGACAGATGCCGGTTCCATCATTGATTATCTTGTCTTTGCCAAGCAATACATCAGTGAATGCGAGCGTAAATATGGCATAGATGAGGTGGAAAACTTGTTGGACTCCTGCCACGCCTTAATGAATTATGGCGTCGACCGCTACAAGCGCCCAACAGAAATCTCGTTTCGTGAAGAGCAGGCGCGCCAGAAAGAGCGCGAGGCCTATCTGCAAACCCAGGTCAACGACTTGTGGCGCACCATCCCTTCACAGCAGACCAAGGAGGAAGCCAAACAGCAAAAACGTTTTCCGTCAGAGCCACAGGAAAACATTCTCTACTTTATCGAAAAACATGCTCCATTGCTGGAGCCCTGGCAACGGGAGCTGGTGCGTATCGTACGCAAGATGGGGCAGTATTTTTACCCGCAACGTCAAACCCAGGTAATGAACGAGGGCTGGGCCACCTTCTGGCATTACACCCTGCTCAATCATCTCTATGACGAAGGCTTGGTCACCGACAGATTTATGTTGGAGTTTTTACAAAGTCACACCAATGTGGTGGCTCAGCCCGCCTACAACAGCCCTTATTACAACGGCATAAACCCCTATGCCCTGGGGTTCAATATGTTCTGCGACATTCGCCGCATCTGCGAACAGCCAACTGAAGAAGATAGATATTGGTTCCCGGATATCGCCGGCAGCGATTGGCTGAAAACGCTGCATTTTGCCATGGAAAACTTCAAGGATGAGAGCTTCATCAGCCAGTATCTATCCCCCACCATGATCCGCAAATTCAAGTTGTTTGGCGTACTCGATGATGAAAGCAAAAACTATCTGTCGGTATCTGCCATCCATGATGAACAGGGATACCGGGAGATCAGGCAAATTTTGTCTTCACAATATAATCTGTCCAACAATGAGCCCAATATTCAGGTTCATAATGTCATGGTCAATGGCGATCGCTCGCTGACACTGAGGTATATCCCCAGTAACGGCATTCCTCTGGCAGACAGTTGCCGGGAAGTACTCAAACACCTGCATAGATTGTGGGGATTTGATGTAACCCTGGAGCAGAAAGAGGATGACGGCGAGATCAGAGTACTGGCCTCTTGTCCTGACAAAGGCGAATATATCTGACCGTCATCTGAGTAGGTTGTCCCTCCTTGCCTCACAGGCCATTTACTCACAACGCAAAACAGAAGCTCCTGCTATACGCAAGAGCCTTTCTGTTTCATTGAGTTAGCTTCTACCTGTTAGTTTAGCGGCATCCTTAAACAGGGTAAAAAAGTTATCTGTGGTGTATTGGGCCAACTCTTCAAAGGACTCACCTCTGAGCTCGGCAACAAACTCGGCGACATCACGAACAAAGGCCGGCTGATTCTCTTTTCCTCGATGAGGCACGGGTGCCAGATAAGGCGAATCGGTTTCTACCAGCAGCCTGTCTTTGGGGATTTTACGGATAACACTTCTTAGCTCACCGGCATTTTTAAAGCTGACGATACCGGAAACCGAAATATAAAAGCCCAGATCCATCGCCGCCTTGGCCATTTCCCAGTTCTCGGTAAAGCAGTGCAATACCCCGCCGCACTGTTCGGCGCCACCGTTCTTCAATATGGCTATGGTGTCTTCTCTGGCATCCCGGGTATGAACAATCAAAGGCTTGGCCACTTCTCTGGCCAGTGCCACTTGTTGCTCAAAGCATTGTTGCTGCAAGGCCTTGGTATCATCGGCATAGAAATAATCCAGCCCTGTCTCGCCAATGGCCACAACTTTCGGGTCGGCGGCATAACGCTTGAGTTCATTGAGATCCAATCCCTCTTTCACATCCAGAGGATGCACCCCGGAAGACAGGAACACCTGCTCAAACCCGGCGACTTTGGCCTTCATCTCTGCAAAACCTTTTTGCCGGACATTGACGCAAAGAAAATAGTCTACCCCCCGAGCCTTGGCGGCATCGAGCAACTGACTGAGACTGTCGGGATCCGGCGCGGCTTTGAGGCGATCGAGATGGCAATGGGAATCAACTAACACTTGAACATCCACCCAAAATAGAAAAGGACGGCAAGGATAGCGCCCTACATAGTGCAGGTCAAATCGCCCGAGGCCAGCTCTCTGGAGAGGAGTTTTTCGATATGATACTTGTGTGATTCGGGATCCGAGAGAATTTTAACCCCTATTCCGGCCGGCCGTCCTCCGGAAGCGCCGAGCGGGTTGATCCACACCACGACCCCCTGAAACTCATTGACATGAGTCGAGCCCGGCAAACGATAACCTATCTGGATCTCCTGACCGAGGAAATGCCCCTCGGTCGTTGCCACAAACAGGCCCGCCGGCTGAATAAAAGGCATGTAAGCACGATACAACTGGTGCAGGGTGTCAAAATTCACTGTCAGATCGACCATAGGATACTTTTTAAGTTTTCAGTCTCTTATATTCTAAGACATAATTCTGGCAAAGCGCCAAGTAGTTGACACTCGGCATCTGGCTCAGACGATTACAGGTATCCATCACCTTGGCAGCCAGGGTCGCTATTCGCGTCCGTAGCAAGGGGTCCTCCCCTTCGGTGGTTAACAGCTCTCTATGCAACACCAAGTATAAAACTCTAAGTACATCAGAGATTTGTTCCTCACCTACTGTTAACAAACTAGCACACAGATGGCCCGTTAACAAACTGGCGCGCCAATCGCGGCGATAATCCAATAAGGTCTGGTATCTGTCAGATTGCAAAACCTCTGCCAATTTTAGCGGCCCGCCGACGACGGGCAAACACCAGGTAACATCGGCCGGCAGCGGCAATTGCTGCGCCAACCAGGACTGAATGGCACTCTTGTCCGGCAGTTTTACCTGCACTCTCTGACAACGACTGGATATGGTCGGCAGCAGCCCGGCGGTGCTGTCGGTCTGTAGAATAATCAGCGTCCCCTGCCCCGGCTCTTCCAGGGTTTTCAACAGTGCATTAGCCGCAGCTTGATTGAGGCGCTCGCTTTGGGCGATAAGCGCCACACGCCGCCCTCCTTGCTGGGCCGTGGAGGTCAGATCCTGACAAAGCGTCCGCACCTGATCCACTTTAATCTGTTTACCATCGGCTTCGAGAAGATGAAAATCGGGATGATTGCCGGCGAGCAGCAGTTGGCAGCTCTTGCAATGACCGCACTCTCCCCAAGCTGTGGGTTCGCTGCACAAGGCCGCCGCGGCTATCTCTTCGGCAAGCTTCAGGCCGCCATAGCCCTGGGAAAGCCCCAGCAGCAAGGCATGAGGCATCTGAGCCGAGTGCAGTTGCTGCATAAAACGGGCTTTGGCGTCACTCAACCAGGGCATGTCCACTTTCATCACTCCTTATACCGCGTGCTTACCAATCTTTGGTTTGCAACACAGCCAGAATATCTTTATGTACTTCGGCCATGCTCTGACTGGCGTCGATAACCGCTATGCTGTCGTCCTGTTGTGCCAGACTCAGATAGGTGGCACGGGTGCGTTCAAAGAAGGCCAGTTCCTGCTGCTCAATTCGATCCAGCTCACCACGGTTGGCGGCGCGGGTTAGCCCAAGGCTTGGCTCTATGTCGAGATATAGGGTCAAGTCTGGTTTAAAATCCCCAAGGGTGGCGGCGCTGACTGCGCTGACCAATGGCATCAAACCTCGACCACCGCCCTGATAAGCCAGGGACGACAGGTTGTGTCTGTCGCCGAGCACCCAACTGCCCTCGGCCAGTGCCGGCTTGATCACTCGGGCCACCAGTTGCGCCCTGGCGGCATACAGCAGCAGACATTCAGATTCATCACACAGAGGGTCGCTTGCATCGGCCACCTTCACCAAGTCGCGGATCTTCTCCGCCAACGGGGTACCGCCCGGCTCACGGGTACAGACAGGTGCCTTACCGGTATGTTTTTCGATAAAGTCTCGCACCAATGCGATGGCGCTGGACTTACCGGCGCCTTCCAGGCCCTCGATAACGATAAATTTTGCAGTGGCTTTTTGTGGCATTATCTCTTTCTCTGATACTGGTTCACGGCGCGGTTATGTTCGGCCAGTGTACGGGAAAATACATGACTGCCGTCATTGCGGGAAACGAAGTAGAGGTACTCTACGGCTTCCGGGTGTGCGGCCGCCAGCAAGGCTTCCCGCCCGGGCGCGGCAATAGGCGTTGGCGGCAGCCCAAAAATACGATAGGTGTTAAATGGCGTTTCTTCACGCAGATCTTTACGGGTGATATTGCCATCAAAGCGCTCACCCATGCCGTAAATTACGGTGGGATCTGTCTGCAAACGCATGCCTTTTTTCAAGCGATTGACAAATACCGCCGCTATTTTGCCGCGCTCCTCTGCCAGGCCAGTTTCCTTTTCTATAATGGAAGCCAGGATCAAGAGTTCATAGGGACTCTTGAGCGGAATACTCTGATCCCGCTGCTGCCAGATACTCTCCAACTGTTGCTGCATCTTGATAAAGCTTTGGGTCAACAGGGTATTGAGCTCAGTACCGGCACGATACTGATAGGTATCCGGGAAAAACTTGCCTTCCGGCAAGCCGCTGCTATCCCCTTGGGCTTCGAGCACATCGATAAACGGCTCGTCGCTGACTTTTAGATGCACCAGGGTCTGTAGATACGTTTGCCACTCACGAATAGTCTTGCCCTCTACCAGCGTCAGGGTAAAGGTCTTCTCATCACCGGCCACCAGCCGCTCCAGCAAAGACACAGGTGTGTCGCCGGGTTCAATCTGGTAAAGACCGCTGCGAATGGCGGTCGTCTGCGGGTATAGCTTACCCCAAAGCTTCCAGTGCCAGTCAAACTCCAACAGCTGCTGATTTTGCAACTCTTGCCCCAACTGGTAAAAGGAGGTGCCTCGTTTCAGTAGCAGCTCTCTGGGTTCATCCAGCTTAAGCTCGGTGGCCGCAAAGCGGTTGAGTTCGCTATAACCCCAAAAACCGACGCCCAGTGCCAAAGTCATCAGGGTAAACACAAAGGCTAGGGCCGCAACTAAGCATTTTTTCATAATTGGATAGCAAGTGCCTTGCGAAGAGGTGTGCTGCCGGGCCAGAGTTCAAAGCTTTGCTGATCCACAGCAATAACATCGACCAAACCCAACAGACTGTTACTGATAAAGAGGTGCCGCGCCCGTTGCAGCATCTCTGTGTTGATAGGACACAACTGCACATCAATACCCTGGTCGAGCAAGGCCACAATCAACTGCTGTCGCATCACTCCGGAGACACCAGAGTAATTCATGGCCGGTGAATATGCCGTCAGTTTACCTTGCTCATTAGGTAGTAGCAGAAACAGATTGGCCATCGAGGATTCGAGCAGTAAATCGTCGCAGTCCAGTACCAGCCAATCATCAAAACCTTCAGGCAATAACTGCGCCTTGATAAGCACCTGTTCCAGACGGTTGAGGTGTTTAATGCCGGCAAGCCTAGGCTGTTTGCCAAGCCTGATGGATGAGGTCTTGAGGGCAATCCCTTTTTGCTGCCAATCTGGGTAATGCGCCGGCAATGGCGCCAGGCTGATGACTTCGGTGACTAAAGCGTCTGCCGGCGGCGTATAACCACGTCCCCCCTCTCCCCGGGTGAGCTGCAACTTAAGGCAGCTATGGGGATTGGCGGCGGCGATACGCTTGAGGCTTGAGCGCAAGGCATCCGATGCCTGCCAGACAAAACCCAAACGCAGCGCCCCCTGAGTCAAGCGGGTAAGATGTTCATTCAGAAAGGCTATCTGTCCCTTACCATCTACCGCCATGGTTGCAAACAGGCCATCACCATAGGTAAAGCCCCGATCGCGAACGCAGACGCTATCCTGCTCTTTTCCCTGAACCCAGACACCACTCATGCGCAATCCAGGGTTCAGTCCTGGCTGATCCGACTGGCGACCGCATCCTGCTGATCGCGATACTTGGCGTTCTTGCGGGTATTGTAGGGTCTGGCCACAGGACGAGACAGGCGCTCAAAGTTCAGTGCCCCTATGGTCATCATGGGACGAAGTGCCAGCGGTAATTTACCGCTGTTGTAAAACTCAAGCACAATCCGCCCCTGCCAGCCCGGATCGATACGGTGCGCCGTCACGTGCACCATCAAGCCCAGACGCGCCAGTGATGAACGACCATCAAGCCAGCCGACTATGTCGGAAGGCAGGTGAACACTCTCATAGGTCACCGCCAATGCCAGCTCGCCCGGATGCAAAAAGAAAGCATCGCCGTCGGCAATATCTATCTGCTCGCTCATCACCCTATCCAGCGCGGCCTGCACTTCGGCCTTGGGACCACTGAGATCTATATAAGGCGCAGTGTGATCCTTGAACACCCGAAACTGGTTACCCAGACGCACATCAACACTCACGCCACTGATGGCCTCTATGCCGGGACGGGGATCTATGACTATGCTGCCCTCGTCCAGACATTGTTCAATTTCGATATCAGTTAATCGCATCTCGCCTTCTAGCTCCCTGGATACTTGTGGTTATTTCGCCAGCAAATGCTGGATTCTGGCCTTGAGAATATCGGTGGCAATCCGGTTCTTGCCGCCCTTTGGCACTATGATGTCGGCATACTGCTTTGAGGGTTCGATAAACTGCAGAAACATGGGTCTTACCGTTTTCTGGTACTGGCTGATAACAGACTCCATGGTGCGGCCTCGCTCGGCCACATCACGGGTCAGACGTCGCAGCAGACAGATATCCAGCGGTGTATCCATAAACACGCTGGCATC
Source organism: Shewanella sp. ECSMB14102 (assembly GCF_000813075.1). NCBI lineage: Bacteria > Pseudomonadati > Pseudomonadota > Gammaproteobacteria > Alteromonadales > Shewanellaceae > Shewanella > Shewanella sp. ECSMB14102. Next base: position 69,441 of record NZ_JWGX01000016.1, on the reverse strand, counting down.
CATCAGTTCACGCAGCTTAGGGTCGGTCAGCAGCAAAATACCTTCGAGAATGATGACCTTTTTAGGGGTCATCTTCAAGGTATCGCTGGTGCGGGTATGCTCGGCGTAGCTATAGCAGGGAATATCCACTGCTTGCCCCTGCTTGAGCGCTACCAGGTGAGTGCTGAGCAGTTCATGGTCCAACGCCTTGGGATGGTCGTAGTTGGTCTTGACCCTCTCCTCCATGGACATATGGCTCTGATCCCGATAGTAGGCATCCTCATTGATAACCCCTATCTGATCTGTCCCTAAGTCTCGGCATAGCTCTTCAAATATGGTCTTGGCGATCAAACTTTTACCTGACGCCGAAGCCCCTGCTATCCCGATAACGACACACTGTGGCGAATTCATGCTGCGAAAACCTTACTCATCATCTGCTATTGCGATTGAAATACCGCTGTGATTCTTTTGTTTTGCCAGTTGGGCACCCACACGGCGGGCGATATCCCGGTAAATGCCGGCAACTTCACCCTCAGGCGCGGCCACCACAGTCGGCTCACCGTTATCCATATCCTCACGGATATTGATATGCAGAGGTAAGGCACCCAGCAAAGGCACTTGATAACGCTCGGCTATCTTGCTGCCACCATGAGTACCGAAAGGATGCTCTTTATGACCACAGGCAGGACACAGATGGAAACTCATATTTTCCACAATACCGACGACGGGGATGTTCACCTTCTGGAACATGGTGATACCTTTCTTGGCATCGGCCAGGGCGATATCCTGAGGCGTTGTGACTATCACAGCGCCGCTGACCGGCACTTTCTGCGACAGGGTAAGTTGGATATCCCCTGTGCCCGGAGGCATGTCAATCATCAGATAATCCAGCTCAGGCCATTGGGTTTCATTGAGCAGTTGCGCCAAAGCGCCGGCGGCCATAGGGCCACGCCATACCGCGGCCTGATCATCGGTCAGCATGAAACCTATACTCTGGGCGCTGATACCGTGAGCCGTGGCGGCTGTCATATGCACGCCATCGGGGGATACAGGTCTGAATGTCGGGATCCCCAGCATCAATGGAATGGAGGGACCATAGATATCGGCATCCAAAATACCCACCCGGGCGCCTTCTGCCGCCAGGGCCAAGGCCAGGTTAACCGCAGTGGTAGACTTACCCACACCACCCTTACCGGAAGCAACGGCAATCACCTGCTTCACGTTGGGAATAGGGGCAATATTGCCAAGGGCCGAGTAGCTGAAAGGCTCAAAGCCAATCTCGCACTCCACCTCGTCGATGGCATCGAGCTTGGACAACTCATTGGTCAGCGCAATCACAGTATCGCGATATTGGGTCTGACAAGGATATGGATACAAGATGGTCAGCAGCAGCCTTTTACCATCCAAATCCAACTTACGAATACAACCGGCATCGACTAAACCCTGGGCCAGGTATGGATCCTGAAACGCATTGAGAATGGCAAGAACCGGACCGAGCAGATCGTCACTGAGACGATAGTCCTGAGAAGCAGAAGACAAAACGCAATCCCCTTTTGATAAATTTCGCCAAGTGTACCAGATAATGACGCGATTATTAGAGTAGAATTAACCCACTCATGTCAGGTTTTGATGAAAAAGCCGGATTAATCGGTTAGTATCTATGCCATTCTTTCAGGGCCTAGATTTAACAGAGAAAAGATGGCAACTACACAACGTAAAATCCTTGTTACCAGCGCGCTTCCATATGCCAACGGTCCCATTCACCTGGGCCACATGCTCGAGTACATACAGACAGATATCTGGTCCCGCTTTCAAAAACTTCGTGGCCATGAGTGTCATTATATCTGTGCCGATGATGCCCACGGTACACCTATCATGCTCAAGGCCCAGCAGATGGGGATCCAACCCGAAGAGATGATCGCCAAGGTCAATCAAGAGCATCAGCAGGATTTTGCCGAGTTCAATATTGCCTTTGACAATTATCACAGCACCCACAGCGAAGAGAACCGCCAGCTGGCCAACGAGATCTACCTCAAACTGCGCGATAACGGCTATATCAAGAGCAAGACTATTTCCCAGCTGTTCGATCCGGAAAAGTCCATGTTCCTGCCGGACAGATTCGTCAAGGGCACCTGCCCCAAGTGTAAGTCTGAAGACCAATACGGCGACAACTGCGACGCCTGTGGCGCCACCTACAGCCCAACCGAGCTGATCAATCCGCGCTCTGCGGTATCCGGTGCCACCCCGGTCATGAAAGAGACAGAGCACTTCTTCTTCGATCTGCCTGCCTTTGAAACCATGCTCAAAGAGTGGACCCATTCAGGGTCATTGCAGAGTGAAATGGCCAACAAGCTGGATGAATGGTTCGAGCAAGGCCTGCAGCAGTGGGATATCACCCGTGATGCGCCTTACTTTGGCTTTGAGATCCCCGATGCGCCGGGCAAATACTTCTACGTTTGGCTCGATGCGCCTGTGGGCTACATGGGTTCATTCAAGAACCTCTGCGACAAGCGCCCGGAGCTGGACTTTGACGAGTTCTGGAATGCCGACTCAAAAGCTGAGGTGTATCACTTCATCGGCAAAGACATAGTCTATTTCCATAGTCTATTCTGGCCGGCCATGCTCAAAGGCGCCGGCTACCGTCAGCCAAGCAGTGTCTATGCCCACGGCTATGTCACGGTCAACGGCGCCAAGATGTCCAAGTCCAAGGGCACCTTTATCAAGGCCCGTACTTACCTGGATCACCTGGATCCTGAATATCTGCGCTACTACTATGCCGCCAAGCTCTCCAGCCGCATTGACGATCTGGACCTGAACCTGGAAGACTTTGCCGCCAGAGTCAACTCGGATCTGGTCGGTAAGCTGGTTAACCTGGCAAGCCGCACCGCCGGCTTTATCGTCAAGCGTTTTGACGCCAAACTGGCCAAAGTGGAAGACAACAGCCTGGCCGAGTCCTTCCTGGCCAAACAGGAGCTGATCGCCGAGCTTTATGAAGGTCGCGAATACGGCAAGGCGATGCGTGAAATCATGGCGCTGGCCGATGTCGCCAACGCTTACGTTGCCGATGAAGCTCCTTGGCAATTGGTGAAAAACGAAGAAACCTTGGCCCGCGCCCATCAGGTATGCTCAGTGGCGCTGAATTTGTTCCGTATTCTGGTGACTTATCTTAAGCCGGTACTGCCGCGCTTGGCCGCCGATGTTGAAGCCTTCCTCAAGCTGGAACTCAGCTGGAGCGGCTTGGCAATGGATATGGCCGGTCACCAAATCAATCCATTCAAGCCTATGATGCAACGTATCGAGCTCGATAAGGTGAGCGCCATGGTGGAAGCCTCCAAGGAAAGCCTCAAAGCAACCGAAGACACCCCCAAGGCCAGTGGTCCATTAGCGGATGACCCTATCAGCCCAACCATAGAGTTTGACGACTTTGCCAAGCTGGATCTGCGGATTGCGCTTATCAAGAAGGCCGAGCATGTCCCTGAAGCCAACAAGCTGCTCAAATTACAGCTGGATCTCGGCGGCGAAACCCGTCAGGTATTTGCCGGTATCAAGTCGGCTTATGCGCCGGAAGATCTCGAAGGCAAACTGACAGTAATGGTGGCCAACCTGGCTCCTCGCAAGATGCGCTTCGGCCTGTCTGAGGGCATGGTGCTGGCCGCGGGCCCTGGTGGTAAAGAACTGTGGATCCTTGAGCCCCATGAAGGTGCTCAGCCGGGCATGAGAGTCAAATAAACTCACATCCATAAATCCCCCTAAGGCCACTTCCGTGGCCTTTTTATTGGATCTGCCCAGCTAAATTAGCAATTAGAGCTTGATAACTTGATGTCTCTGATGCCTTTGGTTACCCTCTGTGCATAAATAACAGCCCTAAAGGAAGGATCCTATGGCTGAATCCCCCTTCCATATCATGCTGGAGGAAACCGCAAAACTCCCCATCCGCCAAGCGGTATGGAGCGCAATGTCGGATTTGTTTCTCGATACCGATGTCACTCTGCACTACCCCGGCATTATCCGGGTATGTGCTCTTTCTCCTTATTCCCTAAAAGAACTGGAGCATATTCTGTATCGGGAAGTTGCGCCTGTTTGTGGCCCCAATTTATTCGACGTCTGTGGTGAATGGGCGGGCTTTGATGAACAATGGCTCAAGGAGCAAATCTTACTGCGACTCAACAATTCTCCCAGTCTTTGGCAAAGAGTAAAGCTGCACTTGGCAGAACGAATGTTCAATGATTACTTAACACCTCACTGGCAACTGCTATCGACACAGATTCATGGTAGGCGCAATAACACACTCGCTGACAAGCTTTGAAATAATATTGAATCAATTTTATGCAAGCTGTTGCATATATTAATATTTTTTTCAAAAAAACACTCAATGTCTGGTTTTTTATCTCACCTTTCGTGTTAAGGTTTGCGCCGTCTTTCACGACATAAACCTCCAGCCTAAACAGATAAGTAAGATCCAACCGTGGCCCATACAAATAGCCTTCCAGCCCCTTTGAATATTCTGCTGCCCATGCGTCGTTATCGGTTGAGCTTTCGTCATCAGCAGTTGGAGATCCTGGGTAAGGTCTCACGCTTTTTACTGCAGTCTTTTACCTTATACGGCGTAACTCAGGAACAGATCCAGCAAGTTACCGCACTGACAAGCTCACAACTAACGCCACTGCTGGAACGTTTATGTGCGCTCGGCTGGCTGGAAGATGACCTGCGCCAATTAACCCCACAAGGGAGTCAGATGGCGCTGGCTTGTGAACTGACTGAGCTGAGCTTTGTGCTGTGGCTTGATGTGATGGATCCACAACTCAATCCCGTTTGGTGCCACGATGAACAGCTGTTATTGAAAAACAACCCCTCCGAACCCTGGATGACCTTGAGAGAGTACGAAACAGACTGGAATATTCAGCAGGTGCTGCAACAGCAAAGACTGAACCGCCGACTGGCCTCCAGCCTGGAAAATCAAGGGGAGCTAACCGAGCTGATGCAACAGCTTTGTCCGGCCAAGTATCACAGGATGTTGCAGGAGCAGCGTACTGCCTGGCAGCCACAGCTTGAGATTATCGGCGATGAAACAGAGCTTCGTTATGCCTGGGTCGAGCTTGATAGCGAAACATCATTAACTTCGGAAAAACGCGGCACACTGCTATTAAAAGCACCGGTGCTCGAATATCAGGCCAATTACACAGTGCCGCCCCTGCTCGACTCAGCACTGGCAAGTCCCCCAACCAGTCGACTCCACTTGTGCCAGTTGAGCGGCGCCGTTATCAACACCAGCGAGCGAGTCGAGGGCAACGCTAGTTGGCCCAAGAGCGCTGAAAAGCCCATAAGCGAACTGTTGCAAGTCATCGCCGCGAAAGAGCAGCCCCTTGATACCGGCATTAGTCGTCACATCACTCTGAACCAGAACCTGCGCCCGCTGCGACTCGACAAGCCGCAGTTGATGACGGCACTCAAGGCACAATTTGAAACCTCGTTGGAGCCAAACCAATGAAAACTGTTTCACTGTTTGCCAGTAAGACCCTGGAAGTCGGCAGTGCCCGGCAAGCGAGGCTCTACCAGGCTGGCCGAATAGGTTATCAACTGATGCGCGGCGCCAAAGGGGTTAACCCTGTCTTGGTGTGGGTCGATGCCGCCATTTCTGTACTGGACTGCCTCAACTCCTATTTTAAGCTGCAGCGTGCCAAAGAAGTCACCGAGCAGTTGCAAGCTCAAAAACGTACGTTGCAGCATCAACTCAAAAACCTCAGCAAACAGATGGCACTGGAGCAAACGCTCTGGCAAATGGAGGCCGAGGAACGCATGACACTGCTGCAACACAGATTACAGCACGACAATCAACTGACGACTCAACTTGTCACAGAGCTGCAGAGTCGCCGCCAGAGTCTGGAGATCTTTCTTGGACAGTTGCAACACCTGAGAAGTACCGCGCGCCGTGAGTGCCCAGAGCTCAGACGACTCAGCAGACTGACCGATGAGTTAATGAAGGCACAACTCTTGTGCTTGGTCGGCGCTTTTGAGTAACACCAAGCTTAGTTAAAGATTTGCGATTCACTATCATCAACCCTATTCACCTAAATCAGGGCTATTGAAGTTCAGAGGGCATACACAAATGAAAACTCCCAGCCGTATTGGCACCAAGTCCCCAGCCAAAGCACAAAGCAAAACCCCGGAGCTAAGCGGCGCAGAAGTCGTTGCACTAGCCAAAGAAGCGGTCAGTGCTTATCAGAGTTACAACCAACTGGAAACTGCCAGAGCGGAAACTGAAAGAGTAAAAGCCGAAGCATTAAAAGAGATAGAGCTGTCCGACAACGAATTACGTCAGGCACAACTCAAACATCAGGAGCGCTGTCAGGAAATCGCCCTCGACAGGCTCAAGGCCGACAATGAACATCAACTCAATGAACAGGCCCACCAACGCTGGCAGCAGGATCATCAAAGTCGCGAGCAGACGATTGAGATTTTGCGCCGTAAGGTGAGTTTGGGTGAAGCCAGCGATGAAGAATATCAGCTGCTGCAACTGCTGCATAAATTGCCAAACCTTTAATCCAGGAGTTTATTGAGTGCTGCCAGCCATCATCATAGGCATAGGGGTTACTGTCACAGCAACTGCGACCGCTTGGTTGTTCGATAGAGCCACAGCTAAAGAGCATCAGCGCCACGACGAGTTGCGCGGAGACATAGACGCTCTCAATCGGCGTTATAACAGCATGGCGGCAGAGCACGACAGGCAGCAAGCTCTACAGTTGAGTCAGTCGCTGCAGCAACTCTGCTCCAAAATGGAAGCTCAATATCATGAGCTGCTGAATAAGGTCAGTCTGATAGACGCCGAACTCCAACTGTTACCCGAGCAAATAGCCACAGAGCTCAATGATGAGGGGCTCAGCCCCTATCGGCGCCGGGCACTGCAGCAAAGTTATTGTCAGGTAGAAGATGCCCGCAGCCGCCTGGTTGCCTACAAAGACTATCTCGACTGGTATCTGGCACAACTCAAAGCCGTGCGGGATACGCTCGACACCGAGCCTTCAGTATCTGAACTCAAAAAACGCCTGGATGAGCTTACGCCACCGAGCCCGACCTTACCCGCAGAATGGCTCTATGTCGGAAAAGTGGTGCTGGTAGAGCAAGATGAACTGGATAGAGACCTGCCCTTCAACAGCAGGCTGCATCTTGGCAATAACCTGGGCTTGCAGGGCTGGAGCAACGACCTGCAGCGCAAGCTGTTTTTCAGCTATGACGATCCACAAGCCATTCCATTGCAAATAACTCACCAACGCAGCGGCAAGAATGGCACCCGGTTATTCTATGCCTGTGTCGCCAGAGGTGTCGCCTGGGTAGAGGCGATAATGGCGGCCAGGCCAATGGCATTTGAAATTGAACGCCGGGTAGCCAAAGGCTATCTGGCCCATACCCAAGGCAAGGCCATATCCGCCTTTCTGCCAAGGCAAATGACTCCCAACCCCTTGTTGGAACTGTTGCCGGGCCAACAGATACAGGCTTGGCCTGAGCTTTACAACCTGACGCTGGATGCCAGTCCCGGCCAGCAGCAATCCCGGGGAAGAATTCAACTCAATATGCTGGACACGGCCGAACTCGGCGGCACAGATGAAGGCTCACTCTATCTTTACCTGCCTTCGGAGCTGTTTTCTGAGCAAGAGCTCATGGCGCTGCGGGCGGATGATCCAACTCCCTGGCGCTTGCTCCATTCAGATATGGAACAGGACAGTGGTGACTTGCGACTGGCCCGCCACACTCTGGCGCTAAACTGCCAAATTGATACCAAGCAAGCCTGTTTGCGGGTCAGCGATGTCGAAGACTTTGAAGACAGAGGTCAGGGGTATGAACTGCCCTTTATGTTGATCCCTGCAGACAGTGCTCTTGAGTCCAGTGTGCTGGCCAATCCGGATGGTATCAGTGCCCTTGTCGCCTTTATCAATCACTTGAGCAGCAGTGAAGCCGACAGCCAGGCGCGGATGGCACAACTGAAGATGCTGGGTCAGTGGCAAAGCGTGCTCGATTATCAGCAGGCGCAGTTGGATATCACCTTGCTGGGACGGGCCGACAAACTGCAGGAGCAAGATCAGGACTTACTGCTGCACTTTATAGTCGATGACAGTCAGCACCAGCTGCTGACAAATTTCAAAGCCGGGTTCAAAGCGCAGCAAAGCAGTGGTTTTTCGCCTCGTTGCACCCTCGAATACTGGGGCGAAACCGCTGCAGGCGAATTTGTCTGGCTCAATCCCCTTCCCGCCCGGCAACAAAACCGCCTGGAAGTGACTATCGATTCCGGTAGTTTGCAGCTGAGGCTACCGCAAAAATGGGCACAAGAGCTGCAATCCACTCAAGTCGGTGCAACAAAAACCAGCCTGCGGCTCAGTCTCAAGTTATTTGACGAAGCGCTGCAGCGACAACAAGCGGCTTTGGATGCATTTCGTAACGATGCCTTGGTTGAGCCCAGGCTGAAGCAGATACTTCTGGCACCGGGCAGCTATACGCCGCAACAGGACCCATTCTGGCAACACAGATTGCGTGAAGATCTTTGCTGGCAAAATACCCAACTGACCGAACGCCAGAAACAGGTTATCCGCACAGCACTCAGTGAGCAGCATCTTGCTCTGATCCAGGGGCCGCCGGGTACCGCCAAGACCACTTGCATAGTGGAGATGCTGCATCAGATTTTCCACCATCGTCCAGAGACCCGGGTATTATTGGTATCGCAGCAACATGCGGCGGTAGACAACGCCCTGGCACGCTTTATTGATTTACACCAAGCCTTGCTGGAAAAGCAAGAGGTGCGGCTATTGAGAATTGGGGCCGATGACAAGGTCAGTGGCAAGCTCAGTGACTACACCATTAAACAAAAACTGAATGACTTTGAACAGCGAAGTCGCCGCAGTGCCCTGGCCTGTACAACCGAAGCCGAACCTTTGCCTGAGCTGGCTCACCGTTGGCTGTACGGCGTTTTGGGCACAGAGCAGGAACAACAAAGGCTTGATAAAGAGCTCAACTGGATGTTACTGGCAGATCATAATCTGGTTGGCGCAACTTGCGTTGGGCTCGCCTCCAGACGTCAAAGCATAGATCAGCTCAGGTTCGACCTCGTCATCATTGATGAAGCAGGTCGCTCCACTGTACCCGAACTCATGATCCCTCTGCTCAGAGCCCGCAAGGTGATACTGATAGGCGATCATTTCCAACTGCCTCCCAGCGTTGCGCCGCTACTGCAGACAGATGAAGCCAATGACGAATTGCCCTTTTTGAACGAATGTTTCCTGGAAACCAGTTTCTTTGAAGGCCTCTATGATCAATTGCCGCCCACAAGCAAAAGCTTTTTGGCTGAACAGTTCCGAATGCCGGAAAAGATAGGCGATCTGGTCGCCGAGCTCTTTTACAGCCCCAATGGTGAGCGACAACTGTTCAACGGCCGACAACTGAATGAACAAGACTTCGTCCTGCCGCACACCTTGATTTGGAAAGATGTCGCCGGTCAACAGCAACAAGAAGGCACCAGTAAGTACAATCGCGAAGAAGCCGAGGCGATAGTCACCTTTATCAAGAACCTGGCAGACAAAAATAACCACCGGGGGAACACCACTGAGAGCCGGGTGACTCATCAGCCTGCCACGCCTCTGGGCATCGCCGTCATCACCCCCTATGGCGCCCAGAAACGACTGATCCGTGCCCTGATGAGCGAGTTATCATCGCCCGCGGCAAGTGGCGAATATCGGTTGGGTCAGTTCAATATCCGCATCAATACGGTGGACAGCTTTCAAGGCAGCGAAGATGAGATAGTCTGTTATTCTACGGTGCGAACCCAGGGCAACCTGCGTTTTATTCTCGACTGGAAACGACTCAATGTGGCCTGCTCCCGCGCCAAGCAAAGCTTGCTCTTCTTCGGCGATCTCGAGTTTCTGAGTCGCCCGGGCGCCGCCGGGAAACACAGAAACCTGTTTGCCGAAGTGATAGCCAGAATTCCCAAACATTGCCGATTACGAAGAAAACCGGATGCCGACGGCAAAAGCCCAAGACAAGCTACGGGCAAAAAAGCGACACATTCACCCAAAAGACCAATGGGAAAACCGTTAAAGAACCGGCCTCCCAATGATAAACAATCAAGGCATAAACGGCACAAACTCGCGCCCAAGACCGAGCAGACGGTTTAATAACTGTCTGTTTTCCTTGGGCTTGGCCGGAAATGGAGTTCGGGCGCCAAACGACTATAACCCCTCAGGTAAGCCATGCTCACTTATCCGGAGTGTGGCTTTCAAGTAGCCGTAAACTTCAACTGCGCCCGAACAATTGCAAAGGCCTGATTATCAAAGCGACAGCAAGCCTTTTGTTCGTATTTTCCCTCCAAGAGCAAACTTAACTCTGACAACTCACCTTGTGAGCGCTCAGATACTTGCTCCATCTATCCTTTCGTCTGCAACAGCTCATTTGGTGTATCCATTTTGTCCCGGTTACAAAAGGTATTCCGGCATTCGATCACATTTTATCAAATGATAACAATTATCACTTGCGATCGTATTTATAGGTCTATAACTTTGTCCCCCACTTAACGCTTATTTGCTCATTCGCTTCATTTGTTAATCAGGACAGATACTCATGCCTAGCTATAAATTTAAGCTCAATGCCCTGCTGCTCGCTATGCTGGCATCACCGGCCTTTGCCGACGATGCTGTCGAGCGCGGAAATCAATCAATCGAAAAAATTGTCGTTTTGGGGGAAAAGACAGAGAAATCATTGAAAGACGTGAGTTCATCTGTATCTGTCATCACCGAGGAGCAGCTTAAGACGCTGCAATACCTGTCGGTGCATGACGCCATCTCAGAAATACCCAACCTGGTAGTGCTGTCAGGGCAGATGCCCAATATCCGCGGGATTTCCGGTAACGGCGCCGCCACCGGCTTTAGTGGGGTTTCCGGCGGCGCCAAGACCCGGGTATCAACCATAACCGATGGTGTGGCAGAACCTTTTATGGCGGATTTGACCGGCGATACCGGCATGTGGGACATAGAGCAAATTGAAGTGTTTCGCGGTCCCCAATCCACCAGTAATGGCCGCAACAGCATAGGTGGCGCCATGTTTATCAAGACCAAGGATCCGACTTTTGACTGGCAGGGTGCCGCTCGGGTGGGTTACCGCAGTGAGAGCCAATATATAGACTCGGCCGCCGCCATCTCCGGCCCTTTGATTGAGGATGAACTGGCCTTTCGCCTATCGGCGCAGCATACCGATGGTGAAACTTACGCCAACCCGATTATCCATGAAGCTAACCCGCCGGGCTTTGATCTGAATAAGCTCAACACAGACAGAATAAGAGCCAAACTCCTGTGGGAGCCCGCAGCCATTGACGGCCTCAAGGCCATGCTCAGCTATGCCAAAAACCATGAGCGCGGCAACACGGGACGGCAATACTTCAGTGGTGACGATCCCTTTAAGTATCAGCCCATCAACCCCAGAAACATGGACACTGAATCAGATACCGGCAGCATCAAGCTGGACTACAGGATCGGTGACAATTTTTCGGTCGACTTCTTGCTGGCCAGAATGAACTACCACTGGGTGATGGATACCTATGACAAGGATCCTGCTACCGAGCAAGTGGTGAGTATGGAGGAGTCCAACACCACGGCTGAAACCAAGCTGCATTTTGGCCTTAACAGCGAGCTTTACAGCGGCTTTATCGGCCTCTACTATTTCAAGCGCGATCAAGACTTCAACAGTAGCGGCGGTACGGTTTATCGCGGCGACGACAATAGTGACTCCAAGGCGGTTTTCGGCGAATTTACCTATAACGTCACCGATGACTTCAGGATCACCGCCGGAGGCAGGGTTGAACGGGAATCCCAGCTGCGTAATTTCTGGATGAAGCAGCCGCAAACGCCCATAGAAGATACCCTGGACAACAGTAAGACCATCAAGTTGCCCAAGCTGGTATTGCAGTACGATATCAATGCCGAGACCACAGTCTCCTTAAGCGGTCGCCGTGGCTACAACGCCGCCGGTGCGGCGATAGGCTTCCCGGAAAATGAGTTCTACTTCTACGATGAAGAGTACGTTAACGCCTATGAACTTGGGCTGAGAACCAGCCTGGATGGCGGTAATATCAACCTGAGCGCCAACCTGTTCTACAACGACTACGACGGATATCAGGCCACTGGCTCTGCCAGACGGGTTATCAACATGGACAAGGTGATTACCTATGGTGCCGAGTTTGAAGCCTCAGCCATGGTGACCCGGGATCTGCGCCTGCACGGCGGCCTTGGGCTGTTGAGTTCGGAAATCAAGGAACCGGGAGAAGGTTATGCTTCTGCCAAGGGCAATGAACTGGATTCGGCCCCCTCAATGACCGCCAATCTCGGTGCCCAGTATTGGCTGACAGATCAGCTTACCTTGAGTGTCTCCGCCAACTATGTCGGTGAGTACTATGGTGACTTTGAGAACACGGAGGAACGAGTTGCCGGTGACTATGTGCTGGCACGTATGTCGCTCAATTATGAGACAGACAACTGGATCTTCAACGCCTTCGTCAACAACGCCTTTGATGAGAAAGCCGTGTTGAGTCGCTCTCCGGCTGCCCGTAACTACCCGGATGGCTATGCGGCAATAGTCGATCCCCGTAACTTTGGGGTCTCTGTCACCTACCAGTTTTAACCTTAGATAAGCCCAAAGGCTCCCAAGGGAGCCTTTTTAATTTTATTGAAGCCCCTTTGACAAAGGGTTACGGCTTCAAAGCCGGTTCATGACTGAGCCGCAAACCACATGAAGTAGGCATAGTTTTACAGCATGCACTTGGCCAGGCTGCAGATACTCCCTGGATGCCGAAGGCCCAAAAAACGATACATCACAGTTACCGAGTTCGGCATTGAGTAGGGCCCAAGCCCCTGGAAGGATCGAATCACAAGGGCAGCAACAATTTTTGAATGGAGTTAGGGGCTAGTTCGTCGGCGGAATGGAATAAGTGCCCACGGCATGAGCCACAACTTCGCTGTGTCCATCTGAAAACACAGACACTTCGGCAATCGCCAATGATTTACCCAGTTTCAGCAGCCTACAATCGGCAACTATGTCACACTCGGCGCTGGGTTTACGCAGGAAGTTGATATTCAGGTTGGTAGTTACCGCCAGAGGCACTATGCCTATTTCCGCCAACAAGGCGATATAGATGGCAATATCGGCCAACTCCATCATGGCCGGCCCTGAGACAGTACCGCCGGGGCGCAGGTGCGCCTGAGTTATCGGCTTACGCACTCTGGCCGACTTATCTCCCAGATGTTCAATCACAATATCGCTCTGTGGCAGCTCGCGTTCGATAAAAGCTTGCAGCTCAGCGATAGTCACCATCTAAACCTCCTTGATTATTTGGTCAATCTTGCGGTATCAATGGGCCATGGGTATCACTTGAGCATTAACAGCCTCTGGTTTAGCCATGTTTGCCCTTCTACTCCTGTTTGGTTCTGGGCTTTGATACCGCTTTTAATTGTTGCCGCCGTTTAAGCTCCCGCCCCTGAAGGGTAAATATCAACCAGACTAACAGCAAAGGCAGCATTGGAACTATCCCCCAAAGCAAACCCATTGAGCTTGCTACCATGGTGTATTTAAGCTGATATAGCGGCACCAACACCCAAAGGGGATAGCTGTAGAACAATCCTCGCACCAGACGCATCGACAAACTGCGATGCAGTTCGGCGCCGGGCAGCGAAGCAAACATCAAGGCAAACCAGCCCAAAACGCCCGTCAGCAGTGCAAAACCCAGCACAAACTGGATCAATAGTTCCGGCATTCCCTCTCCCTGAGTATAAGCTTCCAACCCTTTTGCCCGATTTACAGCGCTGACCGGAGATCGCCTGTCAGCCAGGAGTGGTCATCGCAGAAACAAAGGTCAAGCACCCACGGCCAACTCGCTCACTTTCAGCTTAATCACTGCCAGAATCACACCCCGGATCCGCAGCGGCGGTTTCCGCTGCACTATGGCCGGCACTGGCCTCATGCAGGCTAGCGACCGTAAAATCCTGTGGCCGACCAAAGATAACCTCCGCAGCTTCCCTTCTCAGTTGACCATAGTCCGGCTCACTGGAACCTTGAGTTATGGAGGTTTGCATCGAAATGCGGGAAAATTCGGCCGGTGAGCAGTACATGGCATAGGCATAATATTCGTTGGTCGAAATACCGCCATGACTATCACAGGCTCTGGGAGGACGCCTGAGCTTTTGTCTGATTAAAGCCCTTTCCAGCTGATTTCTGGAGTAATATCTCTTCTTGCCATAATGCTTTAGCAAATCCCTGGATAGCCTACGGGCATATTGCTTTATTTTTTGTTTTCGAAACAGATGGGCAAACATAAGAACTCACTCTGCTTGGCTCACTTCTCCAATATGCCGCTTTGTGCTCAAAGCCTGATTGGATCCCACTTGCCGAGCGGCACCAAAAAACAGATATGGCGCGGCAAATAAGTTAATGATCAGGCTATAAAACAGCAGCAACGCCACACCCAAACCTGTCATGATGGTTTCGGCGCCGCCTGAGCCTTGTCCCAGAATCCGCAACAAACCGTAAATAAAGATAAGCCCGGCGGCCAACCAGCATACGTTCATGGCGCTCCGTCTTGTCGCCGATAAAACCAGCTTGCCGAGCGTATCAGACCAGGCAGTAAACTATGACCACAGCCCGGTTCAATTTCTCATCCTGGTTTCGCGGCTAGGCTTCCAGAGCCAACTGCAGCAAGAAGTCCAGTTGCACTCTGGCATCGCCTCTTTGAGTCTTATCAATAGCTGGTTCACCCCCGAGACGCAGTGCCGGGGTGTAAAAGTAGATCTGGTTTGGCTGCAGCCTGCCTTGCTGGTCGCTGACTTGTTGAAGTTCCCTCTTCCTGAAGAAGCTGGTTTGCACTTCATCGTCACAACACCAGTCGTTGAAGAAGTCTTCCATGTTCCAGGTGAGCACATCTGTCTGTGAAGTGTGGGGATCGATAAAAGCGATATCTTCATCCCCTTCATCGCTCAGGAGCCGATAATAAAAAATGTCGCCAAAACAGCTGATAGCGAACGGGATGCGACTCATGTCTTCATCCAACATCAGCCAGCCCCAGAGATTGTCCAGGTATTCATCCGGATCAATAAGTTGGATTAAACCATCACCATAGTGGCCAAAGCCATGTTGTTGCCACAGTTCCAATAAGCACTCGGGCAAATGGTCCTGATATTTGGCAAGAGTTGGCGCCGATACTGATTTGATATCTGCGCCGGGTGGCAGATGGTCGATAAAAGATTGCAGAAGCATTGAGGTAAAATTCCTTTTCCTATCAGAATAACTGTCACAAAACCTTGGGTTTTCCGTGACCTTGATTTGAAAGCCTTAAGGCACCTAGGTATAGATATGAGACCTGGATAAGGCCGGCTTCGATTATGCGGCCTTTGATAGCATGATTGCAATCCCGAGAGACGCACCGGCTTATACACAGCGCCCAAAAATCGCTGCGACAGTATCAGTATTTTTCCGGAAACATCTTCCGATAACAAAGCCCTCCACCATAAGTCAGGCTGTCACCACCGAATTCATCCATCACAGTAAGCGGCTGCCCCGCCACTTCAATAACGGCTTAGAGGTAATCACCCTCGGTTTGCTTAAATACTGCTTGCACGGCTTTCCTTATAAAAATTTTTTTGAAGCTGTGCCTCCGTTGGTCACTGCTCAGCTTCTTTAGCCGCCAGCCATTCACATTCCGCGGTATTGGCCAACTCCCCCAGTTGACGACGCTGATCCCGCCCTTGGAAACCGCAGCGAGTCCCCTTGCGAATAGGTACTGCATATTGAATATCACGGGCTTGTTGTTTAAGAAAGGCATTGCCGGAGCGGCGATACTCTGCCACTTCCCGCTCATTGAGCTGGACCATAAAGCGGTTGTTATGTCGGCAAAGCACGTCCAGATATAGCTGCCCTTCATGCTCCAACAAATACCATTGCCCTTGAGCCATCGCCAGTACTCTCATACTCAGCTCCCGATTATGCCGCTTTTGCCGAAAGAGGCACAAAATTACAGCAGCGTAAGCCACTCTGAGGTATCTGCCAGAATAAACTCATAGCGTTTGCCATCATTGAGAATGATCCGCAGCGCATCTGCCGATATAGGAAAAATACCGCCGCCAGTAGCCAGACACTTTTCTACCGCGCAGATATCATCTCGCTTGAGAGTGTAGGGCCCCAGCCCCAGTTGCTGATTGAAAGGCACAAACTTGAGTTCATTGCCGGTCAAAGAAATCTTGCCATCGGCTTTGGCCACTCCGTTCTGCACTGTAGTCATTGACGATTTGATCAGTTCTGCTGCCATCCTTGCTTCCTCTTGGGTGATGCCTTGCTTCCTTAAGGCCTTGTTGGCATAAGCCATCAATAATGTTCAAACTACCCCAATAAATGGGATTTGTCATCCCGATGAACAGGCACTGCTGCACTGCAGGGCTCAGGCGATAGCCTCTGGCAGGATGATCTCCGACGCGCCAAAACTGTGAAGATAGCCATCAATAATGGCCAGCGCGTCTTCATCCGAGCAGAGATAAACGGGCAAACCATGCCGCTCTGCCAATTGCTTTGCACGCCGTTTTTGGCTGAGGCCATGGGATTGGTCTCGGCTCTGCGAATGAACCACATGGGGCACAAATAAAAGGTCGGCCAAGCCCAGCGCCTTCAGGTTTTCAAGGCCTACTGTATTGCTGTCACCACAAAGCGCCGCGGTTTCTATGTTGGCAGTCAGCAGCATGGCGCCGGCACTGACACCAACCAAGAGATGTCCGGATGCAGCATAACTCTTGAGATTCTGCTGTTGATTGCGACTATGCAAGCCATGTAAAAAACGGTAAGTATCCCCGCCCGAGAGATGCACTAAAGGCTTATCCAGTAACCTCTACATCACAGTGTTGTTAAAACCCTGTTCAAAATCCAGGTAGGTGTTGAGACCTATGCCAAGGCCTTGATAAAACGCCTGTGTTGGCCGGTAGAAATCCCCCTCGGGATCAGGCTCTGAACCTATGTAACCACCCGCTTGCCCTTTAAGCCCCAGAGCCTCAATAACAAACGCAAGCGCCTCACGGCCTCTTGCGCTTTGGTGATTACTGAGCAGCAGTAGATTCATACTTTTTCGCTCCTTGAAAGTCGGCAACTTCTTACAACACCCTGAGTTTCCCGCTCACAGCCTCAACGGCCATTCGCGCCGTGATTGATAAAGTTCTTCAGCCCAAGACATCAGCGCAGGGAGTCAAAAGCAGCCAGCAGTGCTTCATCTTCTCTTTCTAACAGGCACTCGCCAATCTCATCTATGGGTAACGTAGCGCTGAGGGACAACAGCTTAAGGGCTTCAATATGCTCAAGAGTCAGTTCATGCTCGGTAAGCAGGAACGACCAATCGAAACTGTCGACAAGCGCCTGCTCGACACCATCGGCATACAGCTGGTTAAACCTTTTTGGGTTGTGACCGAAGATCAATGCCGCCAAGCAAGCATATTCGCCGAATTCACTGTCATCATCAAAGCAGTAATCCAACGCTATGCCCCGACTCAGCAAGGCTGCCAAAGCCTGTTCACCGGCTCCATTCAAATGGTATTCATTGTAAAACAAACAGGCCGCCGCCGTAGCCAGTGCCTTATGGGAGAAGGCGTATCTGGGCAGTAGAAAATTAAAAATGGCGTAAGCGTCAGACTCTCCTGCAAAGACCAATGCCAACAACCGGTTATGGTCCAAGCGGCCACCCACTGAAATAAACGCGCTAATAAAACCGAGATAAACATCGTGACACAGCCGGTAAAGATGTTCAGGGTCGTCTTCGACCAAGCTGCCATCCGGGCCGTTGACTTTGATGATGTCAAATAGCGGCGTAAACTGCTTCGGCTCGGAATAATACGTCACACGGCAATACATAAGGTAATAGATTTGATAGTCCTTGATAACGGCGTTCGCCCTGAGATAAGAGATGATCTCAAGCCCGGCCGGGTCTTTCTCTATCCTGAACATATATTGGGACCAGGCTTTCGGCATATGCTGGCGCAAATAGTCCAGATTGCCTTCTTCAATATGTTGTTTTATCTCATTTAATCCACGAAACACGGCATTCCTCTCATAACAGGTGTAAATCTTCTCCGGGAAATCCCGGGCCTGGTAGGTAAAAGACCTGAGTTAGGGCTGACTCAGTTTTTGCTCAAGCGCCCGGTTCTGAGCCATAATCTCTTCGAGAAAAACCGAATCATGCAGCCTGGCCAATTGCAGCGCCTTGATAGACGCCGCCATTGCCTTATCGAGCTGTTGGTTAAGCGTATAGGCCGTTGCCAGGCTGTCCCAAAGGATTTCCGAGCGAGCGAATTTCTCTACTCCTTGCTCCAATATGGCAACGCCCCAGGTAGTTTGGCCCTCATAGGCGGCCTTTAGGCCGTATACGTTGAATTGATGTGCCGACAACGGAAAGGTATAGCCATACTCGGCAGTTTTTCCCCTGTAGAACGCCAGCAGTTGTTGCAGCGACATCACATCGACTTGTGGTACCGCGTTCCAGCCACTGAAGATGGCTTTAAGCCCCTCGACATTGCCAATCAAGGGAGTGCTGTCGTGGGTTTCTCGGGCAAAACGGGCATTGAAAACCTGTAGCTTTGACGGCTTCTTGGTTTCCAGTTTTTGCAGCATGGCGTCAAAGGCCTGCGCCATCTCGCCTGGCTCACTCGCCATACTGAGAAACCAGCGCATGGGCGCTTTGCGCTCGCGAGCCTGGTATTTGTCATAATCTGTAATCAAGGTGCCATCGTCCCACCAGAGGCTGGGACTAATGGCTATCGCGGCATTGAAGGAAGACGCCGGACCGAGCGCCTGATAACTGCTGTAAAGCCCGGCCAAAGAGTGGCCAAATATCGTCCGGTAAGGCGCCAGACGGTAACGTTCACTCAATGCAGGCAGCAGTTCCTCTGCGATAAAACGGTTATAAACATCAGCCTTTCCCGCCCTTGCGGCGAAATCTTCCGGCTCTGTGGGAGTAAAGTACTTGAGTCTGTCGCGGGTGCTTATGCCCACCACTATCATTTCCGGCACTATGGCGTATGTGCTCAAAAAGCCGACGCTGGATGCCACATGATGAAACTGGGTCGAACCATCAAGTACCAACAGCAAGGGGTAGTGAAAACTGTCTGAATGTCGATAACTCTCGGGCAAAGCAATCTGAACTGTCACGGCTTCATCGATAAGCCCGGCCGCAAGTGTAAAACGCTGCTCTTCGGCCAATACAGTCAGAGACAGCAAGGCACAAAGCAAAAATACAAATCTCATGGAAATCCTTGTCAGTAAAACGTCTTTAACGGGCTTTCAAAGGTCGGCCGGCGCGGGATGAAAAGCTGACGGTCAATAGCTGATGACCGCGGGCATCCGTCGTTGCCAAAAGTCTGTATTCACCTTCCCGGCGTCCTCTTTACCTGGATTTAAAAGCAGCCGGGTTACAAACGGCCTTTGAGCGGGTGCTGAGTTTGCCAACCGCTGGCTCCGCGGCTGCTGACAAAATACACCAGCAGATCAGCGGCGCTGCGATGGCTGACCCAATGAATCAGTGACGTGGCCATTGAGCGGCTCGCCACCTGATACCAGAGACTATCCTGATTGTGCGTAGCGCCGCGGCTGTCGACTCGATAAACCAATAGATCGGCGGCCGCGCGGGAGCTGACTTCATATACCAACACCTTGGCCGCTCCCCGAACCTGAACCTCATAAATAAGTGCCATAAAACCTCCCTGTAGTAGCTTGGCTATTTGTAATGTGGATGTTAACTCCCGAGATAATCAGCAAACTCAAGATCCAATTACAATATTTTTCGGTATTACAATGACGACAGGTATAAACATCCTTCCTCTCAGACTCAAAGCCAGAGACTGGATTAGGAGCTCAACACTATGACCATGCAGTTTGGTTGGATGACTTAATCACCTTGATTGCACAGGCGTCACATTTCTTGTTTCT
Source organism: Shewanella sp. ECSMB14102 (assembly GCF_000813075.1). Taxonomy (NCBI): domain Bacteria; kingdom Pseudomonadati; phylum Pseudomonadota; class Gammaproteobacteria; order Alteromonadales; family Shewanellaceae; genus Shewanella; species Shewanella sp. ECSMB14102. The sequence continues at coordinate 49,488 of NZ_JWGX01000016.1, read as the reverse complement.
TATCATCCATGCCCAAAATAATCATTTACCCAAAATCGAGTGAGTTTGTGCATGATGCATTCATATTCAGTCGTCACTCGTAGTTGTGCTGCTTATGAGTTAAAACCAAATAGCGGCATATAGTCATTATTGTCTCCCAGGTTGACCTCTAAGCGCAGCACCTTGTAACACATGGCAAACAAAGACTCTCCCAACCAACGGGGATCAAAAGCCTCGAGGGCCCTGAGCATGCCTGCAGGGCCGGCATCGCCCTTGAGCTCTATAGGGGTCAACACATCGATAAAACTGGCCACCAAACCGTAGAGATCCCGTTCAGCATCTCCTTCCAGGGCCCAGAGATCCGGGTCGGCATATTGAGCAGCATAGTGTCTGGCCGCTATGTCCTGACCCAGGCCAAAGTTCAAAAGCACGGCGCGGTCGCCATTACAAATAATATTCTTCGGGCAGATGGCTCGATGGAAGATATCCAATCTGTGGAGATACTGCAGCGCCGTCAGCAACTGTCTAAACCAGCCTATCACCTGTTGCGGCGATTGGATCTCGGTGCAATCCAAAGCAACGCCCCGCTCCCAGGCCCTGGCAATGAAGACCCGGTCGCTGCCGCCAAGTTCGCCAAAGGCCAATACCCGCTCCACATTGGGGTGATAAATGCGGCTCAGGCTGCGGTATTGATGACATACACGCCCCACTCGCCGACCACCAGAACATCCACCTCCATCGCTTGCCCGGACTGAGTCGGGATCTCAATATTGGTCAGCAGCAGATAATCTTTGGGTAACTCATCACCCAGCAGTTTAAAGGCCCAGCGCTCGGCGTCGTTGACCGGGGTTCCAAAACTGATGTGTTTGGCCATATCACTCTCCCTGAGATTGGCAATCAGTGGGGGCAGAATAAAAAGCTAGAGAATAAAAAGCCACCCAAATTTGGGTGGCTTAGGAAAATTCACTTATCTTCAGTGGTGGCAGTGCTCATCACACTCATGGTCATCATCGGCAAACTCGTCATCGCCGTCCTGATGCTGCATCACGCCCCAACCATCTGTCATACCATCAAACTCGGCGGCAAAGCTGTTCAGCTCGGTTTCGCGCGCCACCAATGCCTGATACTCGGGCACCATATTGATGCAGACAATCAGCTCCCACTTTTCTATCTCTTCGTTGAACTGCAGCTCAACTTCGCCTGCCTGCTCGGATTGACTCAAATCTTCCAATGCCGATTCAGCGTCGCGCTGATCATCAAACACCAGGAAAAAGTCCACATCCAAAGGCTTGCTCAGGTCGATACCCGACTCCTGCATTGCCTGCAGCATCTTGCCGTTGTCATCATCTGGAAATTGCATTCTGTTCCCCTTGCGCTTATTGCGCCGCCACTATTTTAACCGTTTCGCCGTTGAAGCTGACCAGATCGCCCGGCAGCAATTTCTTGCGCTTGCGGGTTTCAACTTCGTTATTGACCAGCACCAGCCCTTCGGCAATCACATGCTTGGCCTCAGCGCCGGCACTGGTCATGCCTTCTGCCTTCAGCACCTTATAAAGCTCAATATACTCATCGCCGCTATTGAGGGTGAATTCGCTCATTTTCTGTGTCACTGTGACCTTGCCTTGCTGGAATTGACTCTATTTGGGGCGGATTATAGCAGCAAGCATCCGCTTGGGGGAGAGAAGTCAACGACGCTCATCACTGAGCAGGCCATAGGCCCTGTCATCCACCCAAAGATCGCCGATACGGAAGTTGTGCCGCAATATTCCCTCAAGCTCGAAGCCGCACTTCTCCATGACCTTGGCCGAAGCCAAATTATCATTGGCGCAGTGACCGATGAACTTATGAATATTGAAGCTCAAACAGCCCCAATCTATTACCCCGCGCAGCGACTCAGTGGCATAGCCCTTCCCCTGCATATCTGGATGCAACAGGTAACCCACCTCGGCCTGCGCCAGCTCAGGATCGACGCAGTAAAAGCCGGTCAAGCCGACAAAGCTGTCACTGCCCAATTCTTCAATCACCAGCGTCAGCCAGTCGCCGGACTCATAACGCCAAGGCTGGCTTCGCTGCTCAAACTTGGCTTTGAGCAGTGGTTCGGGTTCGGGATCTCTAACAAAGCGGCCCACCTCAGGATCGCAATGCAGTGCCAGAAACGCCGGCCAATCTTGCTCCTTCAGAGTCCTGAGCCTGAGTCTATCGGTATAGATTTCTATCACTTGCTTAAACTCTTACAGCTTAACCGCGACTGGTAACTTCAAGCAGGTGAAAACCAAAAGCCGTTTTCACCGGCCCCTGTACTTCATTGAGCGGCGCGCTGAACACCACTTCATCAAACTCACGCACCATCATTCCCGGGCCAAATGAGCCCAGCTCGCCGCCTTGGGCTCCAGAAGGACAAGCAGAATGTTTACGGGCCAGCTCGGCAAAATCGGCGCCATCGATAATCTGTTGTTTCAAGCTGGCGCATTCTGCTTCGGTTTTTACCAGTAGATGTCTTGCTGTTGCCTGTACCATAATTTGCTCCTCAGTAATCTTGGCCAAGTGGCCTTTTTTCGGTCGGTCACCGAACAAACCCGGCCAGTATAATATCATTCTGTGTCAGAAGTTAACTGACACAACAATAATGGCAGGCCGTGAGTCGAAGCTAAAAAACGCCGTCAGATGACGGCGTTTTGAGTTTGCGTATCGAAGACTCGACTTAAATTCAGTCTCAGGCTGATGCTTTTTGCTTCAGCTGCTTTTCTATCCAGAGATCTATCTTGGCTTCCATCACCGCCATGGGTAAGGAACCTGTGGTAAGGATTTGATCGTGGAAGGCCTTGAGGTCGAAATTATCCCCCAGGGCTTTCTCGGCCCGGGCTCTGAGCTCCAGGATCTTCAGCTGACCAACTTTATAAGACAGTGCCTGACCAGGAATTGCCATATAGCGCTCCACCTCGGCGATGATGTCGCTTTCCGCCAGTGGAGAGTTGTCTTTCATATACTGAATCGCCTGTTCACGGCTCCAGCCCTTGGCATGCAGGCCAGTATCCACCACCAGGCGCATCGCCCGCAGCATTTCATCCGAGAGCTTGCCGAAATACTGGTACGGATCTTCAAACAAACCCATCTCTATTCCAAGATATTCGGCATAGAGGGCCCAGCCCTCTTCAAAGGCGGTGTAACCGCTGAAACGTTGGAACTCAGGCACGCCCTGCAGCTCTTGCTTGATGGCTATTTGGAAGTGGTGACCCGGCGCCGCCTCATGCAATGACAAGGTAGTCATGCCCCACTTGGGCTGAGCTTTCAGGTTATAGGTGTTGATGTAAAACACCCCTGGACGACTGCCATCGACGGCCGGTGCTTCATAGGAAGCTCCCGCAGCCGATTTTTCACGGAAGCTTTCAACCGGCTTCACCACATAGTCGGCCTTGGGCATCACATTGAAGTAACCGGGCAATACGGCATTGATCTTGTCCTTAAGCACCATATAGCCGTCAATTAAGCCCTGCCTGTCACTGAAGAAGTATTCTGGATCGGATGACAGTGAAGCAAAGAAGGCCTTGAGATCACCTTCAAAACCCACTTGCTGGCGCACCTTGTCCATTTCATCGAGGATCCGCGCCACTTCCTTGAGGCCGATTTGGTGAATATCGTCCACCGCCATAGTGGTTGTGGTATGAGCATTGGCCAGATGTTGATACCAAACTTTACCGTTAGGCAGCGCCCACCAACCGTCAGTAGCCCGCGAGGCCGGCAGATAGGTTTGCTCGAAATATTGCTTGAGTGAGGCGATAGCCGGCAGCAGTTCTTGGCTGATCATCTGCTGGTATTCCTGCTCAATCAAGGCGCGTTCGGCGGCATTGAAACTCTCGGGCATCTTGGTCACAGGGGCGTAGAAAATGCTATCTTGAGGCTTATCCACCAACTGCGCCTGCAACTGAGGGATAAGCCGCTCGACCAATACCCGTGGCAGCACAACCTTGCTGGCAATGCCTTCATCCATACGCTGTTTCGCCAGCTCTGTCCATTTGACAAAACCTTTCACCCTCTGCTGCCAGTTGGCGTAATCCTGCGGGGTATTGAAAGGCTGGGCACTCTCACCACTGCCAAGCTGCACCATGGTAATCACTGTGCTGTAGAACTGGCTTATCGGCATAAAACGGCTGGGGAAGGTTTCATCCACTAACGCCATATCCCTGTCATAAACAAACATGTCGTAACTGAGTTGCAACTGTTCGGGCAAAGCTTGTTTGTCTATGGTCTTGGCCTGGGCGGCGTAGCGACTGTTAAGTTCATGGCGCTGCTTGAGGTAGGCCTCGGAGAGATCGCCACCGAAAGTATCGTTATAGTCATTGACCCCAACAAAGGTGGCGTAGATGGGCTCAAGCTTGAGGTAATCCTTGAAAAATTGATCCACCATGGCGAGGTAAGCCTGCTCTGCCGTTTGTACCATTGCCGCAGCGGGCTGTTGCTCCGCCTGTGGCTGAGTCACCAAACTGCTCTCCTCTTTAGAGCAACCGCTCAACGCCAAAATAATAGAGCACAGCAAAAACCCTTTTTTCATTGTCGTTATTCTCCTGTCACAACTCAGTAGATGGATTGGTTAACTATACTTGTAGCAGTCACTAGCTCGGAGCCAACCCATGATTTATTCCTTCAGCAACTCGGGTTTCAGGGATCCGGAAACCGGGGTCTATAACCGGACCTATTTTATGGAAGTCTTTCACCGTGAATGGTATCGCCATCTGCGAGATCACCAGAGTCTGGCGCTATTGTATCTTTGCCCTCACATACATGAAACAGTTAACCAACCTCACTTGCTGGAATTCTTTGCCAAACAGGCGCAGCAAGCCTTGCTGCGCAATACTGATCTATTGGGACGCATCAACCACCAACTGTTCGCCCTCGGTCTATTCAACGTCGATAAGATGGGAGCCCAAAAGGTCATCGAACGGATTAATGAGAAAATCAACAAGTTCAGCGAAGAATACAACAAATTTCATCACCTGCAGCTGGACTACCGTTTGGCGGCCTGTATTTGCCAACCCAACAGAGAACTGAAACCCGAAACCCTGTTTATTGATGTTGAAACCCTGACCCATCAATTGGAACAGCAAGACAACACGCTTTCCAGCGTCAGGGAGATCCACTGAATCAGTGCAAAAGGCTTATCGCAGAATCGCAAAGGTCTCAACAGCAGATTATTTATGACTAAACTGGTCAGGATAAAATGAACCTGGCCTTGGTTAGTTTTGCTGCCCCAAACGGCTGAAATAACCGGGTGGATACCCGAGCCAATGCTTGAAACTTTGACGAAAGTGACAACTATCACTATACCCCAAACGCTCGGCAATCTCGCTCACCGACAGTTGGCCTTCGAGGATCCAGCTTACCGCTCGCTGACACCTTTGCTGATCCACCAGGCGTTGATAACTGCTGCCAAGGGCCGCCAACTTGCGCCTCAAACTACGACTGCTCATGTGTAACCTGAGTGCCATGGTTTCCAACGTTGGCACCAAGGGGAAATCGCCATCAAGTTCGTCAATAATTTTTTCAACCAGCGAACTCTGCTGCTCAAAACTTTGACTGCGACCTGAGAACTGAGTCAGATCCACCGCAAGCGTCAGCCAAGATTTGTCGAGGCGCCATTCATTGAAATCACTCTGGAACTCCACCCGCTTGGCCAGTTTTACCAAACTTGCAGACTGCATCAAGATGCCGGTAACACTGATAGCGTTAAAAACTATCTCTTGTCCGGTCAACTCCCGCGCCAAACTCAGTAATGCGCCTATACTGTGAAGAAATTCACCACGATAGATTAACGGTTCAGCCCGGCCGGTATTAAGCCAGCGCAGACTGATTTGATGCTCATCCTCCAGCAGTAAAAGATCAGCAAAGCTGCCCACCCACTTGGGATGATTTAGCACAAACTCCAGGCACTCACCAAGGCTCCGACATTCTCCAAGCAAAGGCAACAGAAAACCCAAATCAGTTACCCGAGTGTAGAGCCCGGCCAACAGGCTAACATCCTCACGTCGACTGCGCTGCATTAGAAACGCTATCGTGGCGCTGAGTTGCCAAACCCTTACCCATTGGCACTCCTTGAGCTCATTGATACCCGTACCTATGTGCAGGCATATCTCTTCAGCAGCCTCGGTTCCCAATTGTGACTGAATAAAACGAATAAGGTTGGCCAGTTCAAAAGCCGGGTACGCCTGATCCCCAACCATCATATTGGCTCGGTATTTGATCTGCATAGCCATTGTTGTCTTTTTGTTAATTACCAAAAATGGTTTTAGCGTATCCAGCAAGAGAATTAAAGACACACCGCATAAAAAACCCCGGGAAGCCGGGGTCTGATTATCGAGTTAGCGAGATACCAAAGGTTAGATTGGTCGATTTTTCTCAGCCAACTTGTTATAGCAGGCGTTGAGCATCAAAGAAGCGCTGTGAGCCAACTTGTCGGCCAGTTTCTTACGCAGCTGATATTTCACTTTGATCACAGTCCGATCCGAGGCCAGCTTCAGCAAGAGGTCGTCACTGGTGCCCACTTCATCTATGAGTCCCAGCTCTATAGCTTGCTGACCATACCAATGCTCACCTGTTGCAACCCTGTCCAGCTCCAGTTGCGGCCGATAACGACCGACAAAGTCTTTGAACAGCAAATGGGTTTCTTCCAGTTCCTGTTGGAACTTGGCTCTGCCTTCATCAGTATTCTCACCAAAGAGTGTCAGAGTACGCTTAAAGTCACCGGCGGTATGCTGCTCATAATCAATGTCATGCTTCTTCAGCAGCCTATTAAAGTTGGGTAATTGGGCAACAACACCTATAGAACCTATGATAGCAAACGGTGCAGCAATAATACGATCGGCAACGCAGGCCATCATATAACCGCCACTGGCAGCTACTTTATCCACGCATATAGTCAACGGCAATCCGGCACTGCGGATCCTGTCCAGTTGGCTGGCTGCCAAGCCATACCCATGAACCATGCCACCACCACTCTCAACACTGGCTACGACTTCATCCCCTTCCTCTGCAATAGCCAAAATAGCGCTGATCTCTTCCCGCAGCGACGCGACTTCGGCGGCTTCTATGCCGCCTTTGAACTCGATGACATATACCTTGGGATCTTTGACGTCCCCGGCATCCAGTGCCTTGTCATGGGCTTTTTGCTCAGCTTTGAGTTGTTTCTCATAGGCCTTGAACGCCTTTTTGCCCAAGAGCTCAGCCTTGAGATGATGCTTGAGCGATTTGAGTTCATCACTGAGATGAGTCAGTTTCAACTCGCCCCTGTCACTCTTTTGTTTTACTGCCGATGCCACCACAATCACCACTATGGCGCCGATAGCAACCACCAGGGTAATCGCCTTGGCAAGAAATAGTCCGTACTCGTATAAAAATTCCACTAGGGGTTCCTTTCACCGCGAGAAAGCACACAAAATTGCGCTATTCTAGCAGGCCTTTTATGGATAAAAAAACCCGATGCAAAACAGTTAAACGAACATCAATAAAATTAAGGGCTTCAGAGAGATTTTAACCATCCTTCTGCAGCCCTTGTTGTCTCTATGCTTTGTCTATTAAAACGCCGTTTTATTTTTCAGCCAAGTAATGAGTAAAACATGCCTGATTATCTAAAAAAGTGGCAAACTAATCCGCATTTGGCGCTTGTATTCGTCAATGCCTTTCTTTCACTCTCAAAATGGATCAATTCCTATGTCAACTATCGTCGGCCCGATTATCTACTTGGGTAACGATGCCTGATGGCCACTGACGAAGGCATCCAATGCAGTTCTAGCGCGGCTTTCGGCATCAGCCAGAGTGTCGCTGGCCTGCATAGGCTCAACCACCTCGTAATAGCACTTGATCTTGGGCTCGGTTCCCGAGGGACGCACTATCACCCGGGCACCACCTTCAAGGTGGAAGGTCAACACATCGCTGGCCGGTAATTCGATAATCTCCCGCCGCCCATCGGCGTAACGTCGCTCGGCCGATTTGAGATCCTCGATCACCAATACTGCCATACCGGCGATGGACTCGGGGGGATTGGCCCGCAGATGAGCCCCGATATCCGGCGTTCCCGGCTTGAGCGCTATGCTCACTTGAGTATTGAGGTGCAAACCATAGTCGCGATAGAGTTGTTCCAGTCTGTCCCAGATGGTTTTGTCCTGTGCCGCCAGCTCGGCTGTCAGCTGGGCAAAAGCCACCAGCGCCGACAGGCCGTCCTTATCCCACACCATACTGCCCACTGTGTAGCCCAGCGCCTCTTCATAGGCGAACAGGAATTTATTGTTGTCGCTCTGGCGTTGCATACCAACATTGGTGAGCCACTTGAAACCTGTGAGCGTGGTATAAAACTCACCGCCCTTGGCCTTGGCGATTTTAGAGAGCAAGGTTGAAGATACGATAGTGGTTCCCAGCAGACGCTGATTGGCCGGCGCCTTGGACAATAGATAGTGGCCCAGCAAGGCTCCCACCTGATCGCCGGTGAGCATTTGATATTCGCCGTCATCGCGGCGCACGGCCACCGCCAGCCTATCGGCATCCGGATCGTTGGCACAGGCCAGCAGCGCCTGATGCTGTTTGGCCTCGGCAATCACCAGATCCATGGCGCCCTTCTCTTCCGGGTTAGGGAACTTAACCGTTGGGAAGTCACCGTCCGGTTTTTCCTGGGCGGCGACAGAATAAACCTGAGTAAAACCGGCATCCTTGAGCACTGTCTTGGCCATTTCTGCGCCAACACCATGCATGGCGGTATAGGCCAGGCTCACCCTTTCGGGCGCTGTTTTGTGCTGCAAGACATCGGCATGGAACACACCGCGGCGATAATCCTGATAAAAATCATCCTGCAGCCAGATGAGTTTACCCTGCTTGGTGGCTTCACTTTGCTCCAGCCAAGGCAGCTCTTCATTGGCAGCCTTGTCAATGCAGGCAGCAATACCTGAGTCGTGTGGCGGAATGATCTGCGCGCCATTGCCCCAATAGACCTTGTAGCCATTGTATTGCGGCGGGTTATGGCTTGCGGTCACTACGATACCGGCGGCAGCTTCAAAGTGTTTCACCCCAAAGGCCACCAGCGGCGTGGCAGCTACTTTGGCGGTGAGTCGCACCTTAATCCCCATGGCGGTCAACACGCTGGCGGCATCATGGGCGAAGGTACGTGAATCATGGCGGCCATCGAAACCTATCACCACACCGCGGCTGGCGGCATCCTTGACCTGGGCGAGCAGATACTGCCCCAGGCCCGCTGTGGTTTGGCGGATAACCAAACGGTTCATCCGCATTGGACCGGCGCCGACCACGCCCCTGAGACCGGCGGTGCCGAAGGCCAAACGGCCGGCAAAGCGAGCTGACAATTCAGTTTCATTGCCTTCGGCTTTAAGACTCAACAGCTCATCCCGGGTTTTAGGGTCGGGATCTATCTCCAGCCAATGTTTCAGTTGCAGCTCCAGATGAGTATTCATAAGTGGCCTCTTTGATAATCAGTTTCATTCCAAAGTAAGAAAAACTCAGGTCCGCGACAAGTGAATTTGCATTAATTTTATGATTTTACTCAGGCTTTAGCGCCTGTCTTCCCGCTTAAGCTAGCTGTTTGTCGTCAGTTTGGGGTGTTGGCAGCGGTAATTAAGGACTAAGGAAGGTTGAGCGCTCGGCTTTCATAACACCTGTGACTGACAAACAGATAGATGCAACTATTTCAGCGGGACATATTAATGGAGATGACATTGTTGAAGATCTCCTTGTCAAATTGCTGCTCCAGTTGCTGCCGCCAAGGCATGGGGCAGACACGCACCAGAAAGAACTGCTCACGAGAAGTATCTGTCACAAACGCCATACCGTGCTGCATCAATTCATAGTGAATATCATGGACAAATACCATGGAAAAATTCTGCCGCCCGGTTAGCTGGTTGATATCCTCACGACTCATGCTGACCCCGTGTTCTACCTGCTCGAAGCGCTTATAAAGCCAGTCGGCAAACTCTTTGGCACTGACCATAGACATAATCCCATTCCTTATAGAAGTTTGAGCCACTCAAAGCTTTGTCAGCCGTTCGAAACCCAGCCAGATTGGCGATGGTATAGAGTGCCTATGACGAGACAAGTCAATTAATCATCGGCTGGCTATATTCATAAACTATAGTCGAGCACAGCAAACTAAGGAGTTGAATAGCCGTCAGCGCGGAAGGCGCCGCTGAATTGATAGGGAATACATGAGCAGAAAATGCCTCGCAAACTTAATTGCGAGGCATTTGGCTAAACGAAAGAAATTATTATAAGGTTTTCTAAAGCTTGAAAATATTATCCCCTGAATCCCTGTCTACCAGCTTGATGAAGGGATCGACCCCGACATAGGCAGGCTTTTCGCTCAGCACCAGTTCGAGATGATTCTCGCCGCTCTTGAGCCGGTATTTCTGCAGCGACAGCACCTGTTCATCCTGTTTGAGCTTGTCCGGGTTGACCTTGAAGGCGCCTATATCAATCCACTCGTCCAGCGGTACCTCCTGCTCAGCGCCCTTCTCTGAAGCGACCCGGCGCTGGGCATAGATATCCAGACTGACTTTAAACTGGCCTTCCGGCGTTTCGGTTACCTTGGCCTCGGTCAGACGCAGGTCATAGAGGCTGATTTCAGAGAAGGAGTCCTCAATGAAACGCGCCTCGGCGCCGTCCGTATCCCGCTTCAGATAGCTGAGCAGGTCCAGAGTGGTCGGGAAAGGATCGCCGCGGAACTTGTAGCGCTCAAGGAATGCCTTCAAATTGGCATTGAGCCGTTCTTCCCCCAGGCGGTCACGGATCCCCATCATGATCACCGAGCCTTTCTGATAATGGATATAACCCTGCCCTTCACTGCGCAGTAACGGCTGTTCGCCCTTGCTTTCCGATGAGCGACCTCGCAGGTAGCGGTCAAGCTCATACTTGAGGAATCGGCGCAGCATCTGCGGGCCATACTTGTGCTCCATCACCATCAGCGCCGAGTATTGTGACAGGCTCTCGGAGATAACCGCACTGCCCTGTACATCGGCAGCACCAACCTGATGCCCCCACCACTGGTGTGCCACTTCGTGGGCCGTCACATAATAGACGGGGTCAATATTGTCCGAGTTGCGCAGGTCGGTGATAAAGCCGATACGCTCAGAGTAAGGCACAGTGTTGGCAAAACTCTGGGCAAAGGAGCGATAACCGGGAAACTCTACTATACGCAGTTGCTTGTGTTGATAGGGACCAAAAGCCTGGGTGTAATAGTCGATAGAGTCTTTCACCGACTCTATCATTCGCTCCACGTTCCAATAGTGGGCCGAATGGTAGTACACCTCGATCACTATGCCCTTGTACTGCTGCCGGTCCACTTCGAAACGTCCGGAGAGGATCGAATAGAAGTTCACCATGGGGCTGTCCATCTTGTAATGGAAGAAGTTGCGACCATTTTCACGCCATTGCCGCTGCAGGTATCCAGGAACCAGGGCCATCTGTTGGCCCGAGGTGGAAACCGTGGCTTCAAAGTCGATAAAGTCGCCGTCTACGCCAAAGAAGTTCTGCCGATAAAAGCGCGTGTCTTCCAGCTTATTGGCTCTTGGTTTGTCTTCAAGACCACGTTTCTCACGCTCGTGGCGATCGCTGAGTTCATAACCTTCCTGATACCCAAACTGAGGCAGCAGCTCGATATTATTGATAAAGGTGCCGTTTTCGACCACAGACAGATCAAAGTTAGACTCTTCAACCCCTTGGGTTTCCCGAATCAAATGAATGCGGCCGCTGATTTTCTCCCCCGGCGGCAACGGCTTGTCAAACACCAGCCAACTGATATTGAACTTATCGTCAAATTCGCCCAGAGTCGCCCCCGGTAAGGTGATACTGAGATCTTCCGCGCGGGTGTGGGACGGTAGACTGACCAGTAATTTGCTTATCGGCTTGTCCTGTTTGTTGACCCAATCAAGCTTGATATCGGCCTCGATTCGCCGTGACTCGGGATAGATATCAATGTCGGCCTTGACCGCAGTGGTGGTCAGCACGGGCAAAGACGCATACTGCTTGAATTTCTTCTCATAGTCGGCACGCAGGTCGGTTTCCTCATCATTGGTATAGTAATGATTGACCACCTTGGTCTGGTAGAAGATATAGCTGCCGCTGGCAACAAACAGCAGCACACCAAAGGCCGCCAGCAAGCGTCCCTTGGCCCCCAGCTGACCGCCCAGCAGGGCAAACCTGTGTTTCAGAGGCTGTTTCGGCCCCCTGTGATAGAGACCATAACCCAGCACAAACAGCAGCAGTGAGAAACCGCCCCAATAGAGCATATACAGGCTGTGGCTCAAGAGTCCCCAGCCGTAACCATTCATATCCGAATAAACCAGGTAAGGGGAAGCGCCGAAGTTATACAGCGAATGACCAAATCCCCAACTTGCCATCACAAAGGTCGTCAGGTAGTAAGCGACAAACAGCCCCATACCGGCATACTTGTTCGGGCTGAGCACCTGAAAGAAGAACGCCAGTACCGCCGACATCAGCAGTGGCAACAGATAGTAAAAGCCCAACCTGATGGCGTATTGAGCCAATTCGAGATTGTACTGCCCCTTGAACAGTTGGAACGTAATTGTAGTCAGGGTCGCCAACAGGTACAGCAGCGCCATCACCAACACCACAGCCACCAGTTTGGAAGCCCAGAACACCAGGTTCGGCACCGGCAGACTGTCGACTATGTCCCCCATTCCGGAGTTGCGCTCACGCCAGACAATCTCGGCGCTGTAGTAGATGAGTACTATCACCATCAACAAGCCGGTGGCCCCGGCAATATTATCGACCATGTCCTGGGTCAGCGGCCAGTTGGAGGTACCATACCAACCAAAATCACCGAACATGGGCCCAACCAGGTTAAAGACGGTGAGCAGCCCCAAAATCACAAACGGTGCTGTGTAGAGCACCTGGCGGATTTCAAAGCCGACTCGAGCCTTGAACTGCGCCGAAGTCGATGGCGAGCTTGCGCGGCTCAGTTGCTGCAAAGGCTGCAATGTCGGGGTTGCAGACTGCTTGCCGGCGCGTTTGTCCTTCTTGCGAGTAAGTGTTGGTTGGCGCCAAACCTTGGCTACAAGCAGCAAGATGACAGCCAGAGAAAGCCACATGGCGCGGTTGCTGAGCATAACACCGGTCAGCTCCACCAACTGGGTGTTTTTCTCGGCTATGGTCCAGTAACGGGTAAGGTCGGCAAAGGTGCGCAGTGCAAAGGGATCCAACATGGCCGCCAGGGTGCGAAACTGCGGCTGGCTGGCCAGTTCGCCGGTGAGGTTATAGATAATAAGCAGTGCTACGGCGGTCAGATACAAACCCATCATGGAGCGAAAACGGCTGGCCATGGCATAAAACAGCGCCGATATCAGCAACAGGCTAGGCGCGGCCAACAGCAGCAAGGGCAGCAGATAATAGCTGAGCCGATTTTCACCGAAACGGCTGGCATCGACCCAAGGCATAAAAGAGCCGAGCCACATCGCCAGCGGCACCATGGAAAATACTGCCATGACCACCAGATAACTGCCGAAAAAACGCCCCAACTGATAGGCCAGCGGTGTCAGCGGTTTGGAATAGATCAGTTCCTCCATCCCGTGCTGCTGGTTGCGCACCGCTGTGCTACCGACAAAGTTGACCACGGCAAACATGGAGATAAAGCTCATGATCAGCAGGGTCTGGGCAATGCTGAAGGGGCTGTTCTTCAGCACCTCTCCGCCACCACCTATCTGCACATTGTTGGATACAACGGATAGAAAGCTGATTAAAAACAACAGCAAAGAAACAACATAAAAAGATGGCTGCCGCAGATAGTAGCGCCATTCAAAGCGTAACATGGAAACAAACATGGGCAGTTCCTCAGGCAGCCTGAACCGGCTTGCTGTTGCGGTGGCGATGCAGGGTGCTGAAATAAAGATCTTCCAACCCCGGCGTTGCCTGAGTAAAACCTTCCGGCGCCGAATCGGCCCAGACATGCAGCACAGTGCGACCGGCAAACAGGCGTTTGGCAATCACATTGAGCTGTTGCTCAAGCTCGCTGGCCTCGGCCTGGCTAACGGTGCGAGTCCAAATTTTTTGCTCCAAAGAGGCCACCAAATCCATGGGATTACCCTGCAGCAGGATCTGACCACCGGCGAGCACCGCCATATTGGCGCAAAGCTCCGAGACATCTTCCACTATATGGGTCGAGAGGATAATCACCTTCTCTTCCCCCAGGCTCACCAACAGGTTGTGGAAACGGTTGCGCTCCTCAGGATCCAGGCCGGCAGTGGGTTCGTCGACAATCAACAGTTTGGGGTCGCCAAGCAGCGCCTGCGCAATCCCGAAACGTTGACGCATACCGCCGGAAAAACCGCTGACCGCCTTATTCTTATGTTGATAAAGGTTGGTGTGTGCCAGTAAGCCATCCACCATCTCACGCCGTTCACCCTTGTTGTTGATCCCTTTGAGAATAGCCAGGTGATCGAGCAAGTCCCAGGCGCTGATCCTGGGGTAAACATTAAAATCCTGCGGCAGATACCCCAGGGTCTGGCGCAATTTTTGCGGCTGTTTGAGAATATCTATGCCGTCGAAACTAATGCTGCCGCTATCGGCACTTTGCAATGCGGCTATGGTGCGCATCAAAGAGGATTTGCCTGCACCGTTGGGACCGAGCAGACCAAACATCCCTTTCTCTACCTGTAGATTTACATTATCCAGTGCCTTAACACCGTTATCATAGGTCTTGCTTAGGGCTTCGATACTGAGCATAGTTTCCTCATGCCGGAGAGATAAATGATGACCAAGCTAGCATGATTTAAACCTTGCGACCCGCAAAACTTGTAACAAAAAATCATACATTTAACATACTTTGTTCGCTAACGCCGATAACCTTTTACTGGACACTTTCTCTTGTGCCGTTTGCCAATGGCTCGAGGCATCATCAAGAAGAATTAGCAGATACATTGATTATCCTGAGCGCCCCCCCTGGTTCGCGCTCCAAAAAATGTCGCCGGTGATGGATTATGCTATGTGCGGTACCTTGGCTGGACTATTTCACTTTTTTGCAGCGCCACCTCAGGAAGGGGCTCAAGGCTGACTTGTCCCAGGCTAAGGCGACTGTCGGCAAGGGTGAGCCTGATACGTTTGGCGTTGAACTCGGGCCGGCTTTGTGCCGGACAACAGCGGCAACATATCATTTGCTTATGATTTTCTTGAGCTTAGGGAAGCCGACTTCGACTTGCCCCTGCATGCCTTCAGTCAGATGCCTTGAACGCCAATTGCTGTGTAGCCACTCTCTACAAAAGAGAAGGCCACGAGGACTTATTCGCACCTTCCTTAGCTCGAGTGACCAAGAGAGCGCCTTAGCTTACTCATCCCCTGTTCCATACTGACGATAACCCTGTAATCCAAGTCACGCTTGGCGGCTGAGATGTCATAGTAATGGCTGCAGGAAAGCTGTTTGGCGACAAAGCGGGTCATCAACGGCTCCTGCTTGATAGCCAGCAGTCGGTATATTCCTTCGAGCATGGCGCCAATGGCGTAGGCCAGAGAGGCTGGCACCCGCTTTTCCACCGCGGGTAAATTGTCACAGGCAAGAATGCTGTCGAGCATGGCCGCCATAGTCAGGGACTGATCGTTACTGACAAAATAGGCCTTGCCATTGCAGCGGCTAGGTTCGGCCAGCAGGCTCCTGGCTGCGCTCAGGTGGGCAAAGGCGGCATTGTCGATATAGATGGTGTCCACCAATTTGTCTTCACGGCCCACCAACTTGAGCCGGCCCTTGCGGCCTCGCTCCAGCACGCGGGGCACCAGATGAGGATCGCCAGGCCCCCAAATCAGGTGCGGCCGAATAGCCACTGTCTTCAAGCCGTTTTGGGCAGCGGCCAGCACCAACTCTTCCGCTTCCGACTTGGAGGCGCCGTAATGGTTGAGATAACGCCTGGCGTAGGGAACCGACTCATCGATACCTGCCTCATCCTTGCCATCGAAGGTGACACTCGGCGTGCTGGTATAGACCAGATAACCAATCCCCAATTCACGGGCGCAGGCGATGATGTTTTCTGTCCCCAACACATTGGGGCGAAAATAGCTTGCTCTGCTGCCCCAGACTCCAGCCTTGGAGGCAACGTGAAAGATAAGCTCACAGCCATCGAGGGCTTGTTTCAATGCTTGCTTGTCGCAAATATCGGCGCGCACCATGGTGGCGCCCATGGCCTCGAGCGCCGGATAATGGCCCCTGGCCACCCCCACTACCTGAATACCGGCGGCCAGCAGCGGCCGACATATGGCCGCTCCCAAAAAGCCTCCGGCGCCTGTCACCAATACCCGCTTGACTCGGGTCGCGAGTTCCCGGGCCAGCGCCAACAGCTCGGGATGAAGTTCATCATGCCCTTTCTCTTGTGACAAAGCCGCGGTCTCTTGTGATAAAGCCGCTGGCAAATCCTGCGACGAGGCCGGTGAACAGTCCCGTGATGACGAGGCTATTGACTCAGGTGATTGAGATCGTGGTGCAGATGTGGCCATAGTGGGTTTCTGTCTCTGTTATCTATTTTGGTTTTCAGCCGTTTCCATCCAACTGTTTTTGCGCCCAAACGGCAAGTTGCTCGCGGAATATCTTGGCATTGTGGCGCACATCCATGGGAAACCCCGGATGCAACATAAAATGCCTGATGCCCCGGGTCAGTGGCTGCTTGTCGGCAAGTACCTGCAACTCGGTAAACAGCTGTTGCTGCTCGACTGGCGACAGGGATTGCTCAAGCTCGACGCAGATAAGCGGCGCTTTTTCGGGCACAGTACTATCAGGGGAAGTGCTATCAAGAGAAGTGCTATCAAGGGAAGTGCTATCAGCGCCAGTAGTATAAGAGAAAGTGTTCTCTTGGACTTTCCCCCCGCCGCCAGGCTTATTCTGCGTCAGCTCAACGCCAACCAGTGCCGAACGTTTAACCTGAGGATGGGTATTGAAAATCCGCTCACAGGGAATAGACAGATAGCGTTTTTGCAGCTCACCGTCCTTAATGACATCCACTCTGTGGGCCTTGCGGCCACACATCCATAAACGGCCCTCTGCATCAAGATAACCGAGATCGCCCATCCGGTGCAGTTGCCTGCCTTCATAGGCAATCTTGGCCTGTTTGTTGGCGCCTTCACGGCGATAGTAGCTCTGGTTGACCACAGCGCCGTCAACGACGATTTCGCCTATCTCCCCCGTCGCCAACTCGAGAGTCGGCGACCAGCTGTCGATGGCATCTTCACTGATCCCTATGATACTGACCCTTATTCCGGATACCGGCTTACCGACACAGATGCCGCCGCCCTTGTCGGTGATGGCGGCGGTAGCGCCAAGCGCCTTGCTGCCAATCATGGAGACTGGCAGGGATTCGGTGGCGCCATAGGAGTTGAGCACTTCGACATCATCGGCCAACATGGCGGAGAAACGCGCTATCGCCTTGGGGTCGGCCGGCGCGCCGGCCGATATCACCCGCTTCAGGCTGTGCAGCCGGCGTCCGTTTCCGCCCTGTCCCAAACGGTCGAGCAAGGCGGGATTCACGAACATATTGCTGCAGGCATAGTGCTCTATGGCAGCAAACAGGTTTTCCGGTCTGGCGGTTATCGGTTTGCTGGCATCCATTTCAGGTACAATTGATGCCATCCCCAGCGCCGGACCAAAAAGGGCAAATAGCGGGAAGGTCGACAGATCCCGCTCGCCGGGACGAATGCCATAGTCATTTCGCAGCGCGGTTATCTGCGCCTCAAACATGCCGTGGCTGTAGACCACGCCTTTTGGGGTGCCGGTGCTGCCACTGGTAAACAAGATGGCCGCCATCTGCTGCGCGCCGAGCTGCGCCATGGGAAATGTGACTGACTCAGGTGCCCTGGCCAGCAAACGGCTGACACTGCTGCCACCCCAAGGAGGGTTACGGCCAAGAAAGCCTTCACCTGCCGTCAGCAACAAGCGGATACTGGGTTTGCCCCAACCGAACAGCAATCTGGCCACATGGGCCTTGGGGATCCCGATAAAGGCGTCGGGTTCGGCTTCGGCCAGACACTGCTTGAGCTTGGCGATCCCCATACCTGGGTCCACCATCACAGGGATGATCCCCGCCTTGAACAGGGCAAAGGTAAGCACAAAAAACTCTATCCCCGGAGTGACCATAAGCACGGCTTTCATCCCAGGCTTGAAGCCATAGTCGAGCAAAGCGCAAGCGAGTCGGTCGCTGTCGCTGTCCAGGGTCTTGAAATCAAGCTCCTGGTAACTGAACTTGCCAGCGCGGCGGCGCTGCACTGCAACCGCCAGGTCCTCGCTCTGGCTGATGGCCGCCTGTTTCAGGTGGCGACACAGGTTGTGCCCCTTGGCAGAGTTTGCCTCCGGGGCCGGTTCATTGGCAGCCATTTGCGAGTCTTCGGCGGGTGGGAGCATCTCAGTCAGCGCTCCCGGCTAAGGCGGTTTCCGCCGATGCCTTTTCGTCAGCGTTAGATGTTTGTTCGTCGGCGCTTTTAGTCACTGCCGTTTCAGCAATAAAGCGGCGAATATGGGCTATCACCTCATCACTGGCGTCTTCAAGAATATAATGGCCGCAGTCGGCAAAGGCATGCAGCTCGGCTTTGGGCAAGCGCTGCTGCCAACCTTCAAGGAAGTGCCGGTCAAAGACAAAGTCCTTGAGGCCCCAAAGAATAATGGTCGGCACCTGGGTAAACTGCTGCAAACTGGCATCAATCGACTGTACCAACTCCCAGTTTCTGTCACCGGGCTTGAGCGGAATATCCTGAACAAACCTCAAAGTAGAGATCCGATTTTGCCAAGAGTTGAATGGTGCCACGTAGGCGCGGCGCACATCCGCAGCCATGGGCGCACGTTTGACTCCCACATAGGAAGCGGCGGACGAGAAGGCATTGAAGCCCCGTACCAGCAGGGTGCCAAGCGCGGTATCGCGGCAGATTTTCAGCGCCAGCGGTAAGGGCTTGCTCTTTGGCAAACCGAAGGCGGCGGTATTGAGCAGCACCAGGCGTTTAATCCGCTCGGGATAGCGGGCGGCATAGCCCATGCCTATCATGCCGCCCCAGTCATGCAGCACCAGTGTGATATTGCTGCGAATATCCAGACTGTCCAGCAGTGCTTCCAGATCGTCGATACGCTGCGCCAGAGTGTAGTCATAGGCATCATCGCCCGGTTTGTCGGACAAGCCGCAGCCGATATGATCCGGCACCACACATTCATATTGGTCGCTTAACGCCTGCACCAGGTTACGGTAGTAAAAAGACCAGCTGGGGTTACCGTGCACCATCACCACGGCATCGGGGCGTCGGCCGTTAATCCCGGCGGGTTTTTCATGCACATAATGCAGTTTGTGGCCGCCGAGCGTGATGAAATGACGCTTGAACGGGAAGAGTGTATCTAGGGTGGCCATTGGCTATCCTGTTGTTAATTTTGGTTATTTAGGCACTATTCTAATGGGCCCTGTCGAATGGGCATTGTCTAAAACCTGATCAAGGGCTTACCAGCGCAGCCCCAGCATCATGCAGTTGAGCCCAGAGCCTATGCCAAGAAAGCTCACCCGGTCGCCTGCCTGCAAAAAGCCTTCACCATGGGCCAGCGCCGCCGACACAGGCAAAGAGACAGTGCCCATATTGCCAAGGCGGGCAAAGGTGGGAAACTCTTTGTGCTCGGCAATGCCCAGGGCGCCCAGTACTTGCTTTCGGTTGGCAGCACCCACCTGATGACAGATAACCTTATCCACCTGTCCGGCAAGCCACTGGCGCTGCTGCAAAAACTGCTCCCAGGTCTGGCGCGCCAGCTCCACCCCCTCCTTCAAAAGGGCAACGGCATCTGTGCGCATCACCTCACGGTAGAGGCGGTTACCGACCTCGACAAAACCCCACTGACACATCTGATGATGCTCCGGCGCCGCCAACTGACTGGCACCGAGCAACTGATGCTTGCGGGAGGTGGTAAGCGGCAAGCTGCCATCTGTGAGGATAACGGCCACGGCACCTGAGCCGCCGGTCAGGGTGGCCAGAGACGCCGCAAAGTTTGCCATGCTGGGATCGGCCAGCATCTGCTCTATGGACGCCTCGACTATCTCCCGGGATGATTCACAGGACACCACCATACCGGCGCGGATCTGCCCCAGTTCAATACGGTTGGCCACATCCAGAATACCGGACAGGACTCCCAGGCAGGCGTTGCTGATATCAAAAACGGCGCAGTCACGCCCGATACCTATGGCAGAAGCCACAGCGCAAGCCGTGGCCGGCTCATGCTGGTCACGGCACACGCCGGTGTAAACCAAGGCGCCAAGTGCTTTGGGCTCCAGCCCAGTCTCGGCCAGCGCCTTTTGGGCGGCGCACACTGCACCTTGGGAAACCTTGAAGCCCTTGGGCCACCAACGACGCTCCTCAATGCCTGTCAGGGCAGCGAGTTGCCCAATGGGGATACGAAACTTTTGATAAAGCGGCGCAAGCCGGGATTCCAACTCGCGGCTGGACACCATTTCCGGCGCCAACTCATAAGCCAGACTATTGATATACACACGGGAATAATTCATGAAAAGCCAATCGCTCTCTCGGGCGCTCTGTGCCCTTGTTATCTTTTGGGGTCGTGATAATTAACTCTTATGCCCCAGGCTGGCGTCATTTGACCAAGAAACGCCGGGGTATTCAATAAAAAACGCATTAAGCCGGTACCTGGCGCCGACTAATTCCCCGCTTGCGAGACATCTCTGTCCAAGCGGGCCTTGTTATTTCATTTATCGGCCACCAGGCAACCAGGCATGGATCAAAGCGTTGCGCGGCGTGGTGGCCTGTTCGCAAAAGGCGCCGAGCTGTACCCGGTAACCTGCCTCCAACAGGAAACAGACCCTATCAAGCAGCAGGTACCGTTCAATAACCGGCCGAAACAGATGTGCCGCCAAGTCAATACGGGCGGTTAATCTGCGCCTTTGCTCCCCCAAGTGCTGATAGGCGGCAAAATCCACCGCCTCAGGCAATAGCACTCCCTTTTGCGCCGCGGCCCAAAGACAGAACTCCTTAAAGCTGCCGGACAGCTGACTCTGCCGCACAGCAGGCAGTGGTAGATAAGTGTCCCGAGTGCGCACTTCACGCTGCAGACTATCGAATCCGAGCCGCCAACTGACCTCTTTGATCCTGTCGGCGCGCGCCTTTTGATTGGCAATAACACTGTGATTAAGCGGCAGTTGCAGCGCCGCCTTATCCAGTCGCAGCGCCTGCTCTTGGGCACTTTGACTCAAGGGAGTGATATCGCCGGAGGGCAAGAGGTGATAACAACAAGGGGAAACCGAGACCACAGCGGTACCACTTGCAACCGCGCGGCGCAGCAGCGTCAGGTGCAGCTCGCCGCAGGCATGCAGCGCAATGGCATGCTGCTTGGGCTTGAGATAACAAGGCTCGGCGGCAAAGGCATCGGCACAGACAAATTGCTGCGGCAAGTTACGTTTTTTTGCCGCTAGCTCGCCGGCTTCGCACAAAGATGCTTGCCACTCCAGGCTCAATACCGCCTTGCCGCTCAAGGCGCTGAGCAGGCGCCCGAGATGCCCTTTCCCGGCGCACCACTCCAATAAAGGAAAGGGGTTGTTATGGGTGGCTATGGTATTGGCAAAGCGGCTTATCTGCTGCCATTTTCGGCCCTTGATACCGGCACTGAGCCGGGCCTCGGTTGACGCGCAGAGCTTAGGTTGGCCATTATCCTTTTCAGGTGCCGGATAATCAAAGAGCTGCCAGGCAAAGTGTCTCTTATCCCACAGGGCCAATTCATGCTCGCTCAAATCTGCAACCAAGGCCGGCCAGAGGGTTGCCAACAACAATGACTGACTGGCATCCACAGTCTCGAGCGCATCGTCATCAATAGCCCAGAGCGCTGCGGCCAGCTTGGCAAAGCGCTGCTGCCAGGGAAGTTTTTGGTGCTCGAAACTTCTGACACTCCAAAGCTCGCGGCTTGAGAGCAACAATTGGCTGAGCTGTTGAAGCTCTGCTTTCACCTCGGGCAAGCTGCAATCAACTGCCGTCAGCCGGGTTTCAACCCTGTAAGCCACTGGCTCGGCTTGCCGGGAGGAATTCTGTTGGCAGTCACACATTTTACTGGCCCGATTAACTTAAAAGGGCTGCATTATAGCCCCTGGCTGCCTTTGAGGAAAATAGCGTTCCAAAGCAGCAAACTGGGGGCAAAGCCTTTGCGCAAGCTGGGGTTGAGTCTCCCGCTTGCTGATAGCTTTACAGCCAAAGGAAAAACCAGCAGTAAAGACAAATTCACATAACAAATTGATTAAAAATGGATAATTATTTCAATAAACTATGCCTAAAGCCCGAGTCATCATTTTTCCTGGCGGCCTGGCAACGAAAGCTGCCGCCGCTGTTTTCAGGTATAAATTTGCTCAAAGCTGTTACCGCGGCATCTGCCACAATAGACTGGTGCCCTCAAGCTGACAAAACAATCGAACGAACTCAATCTAACGAACTCAATCTAACGAAATGGTCGAGTGAAATCGGTCGAGCGAAATCAATCGCGCCAATTCACGGCGCTAAATTCGGCCGCTGAACAGAATATTGATAAAAAGGATGTTGAATGATCCAATCTCCCTGTGTGGCGCGCTGCGGCCTCAATGAAGATGACTTTTGTATGGGCTGCCTGCGCCATATAGATGAAATCGTCAATTGGAGCCGCTGCCCGGACGAAGATAAACGCGCCATTATTGCCAAACTCCCGGAGCGAAAACGCGCTTTTTCGGGCATGGAAAACAGCGGCATTATCAGTAGAGACAAATACCTCGAGGCAGAGGCCAGGCTTGGGCGCAGCGACAAGAGCAAAGCAAAAAAAGCGTGATACAACTTCTTAAGCGTTCAAGGCAACCAAGCCTTCAATAAAGAAAAAGACCGCTATTGCGGTCTTTTTGGAATTTATGGGTCACTCAGACATTACTGCGCTGAGCCGGCAGCGCCATTACCGTTATGGGAATGGTGAGTTTCTGTAAGACGACGCATCAGCGGCAATACCGCCAGCGCGATAAAGGTACAAACCAGCGCCGCAATCCCCAACTTGTTGAACAAGCTAGTATAGATAGGCAGAGTCTCAAGCGGATCTGTAATGTTCTTCGGCACACTGGCGAAGTTGGCCACCACACCACCCAGATACTGAGAGATGCCCGAGGCGACAAAGTAAGCCCCCATCATAAAGCCACCCATGCGCTCAGGTACGTAACGGGCAATCATCGCCAAGCCCAAACCACTGACCAGCAGCTCACCGAGTGAGTATGCACCGTAACCCCAGATCATCACCCAGGAAGAGGTCTTGCCATCGACGGCGAACATACCGGCGAAGCTGTAGATGAAGAAACCCAGCGCCACTACGGCAAAACCCAGTGCGAACTTGGCAGCGATGGAAATATCCTTGTTGTTACGTCCGGCAGAGGCATAAACCCAGGCCAGCACAGGGCTAAGCAACATGATCCAGATAGGGTTCAAGGCCTGGAACTGCGCCGGTGACCAAGTCCACAGATCGACACCGAAGGCCTGGAAGTTCCAATCGACGTTACGCAGGGCAAACAGCGCCAGCGAGGTAGACATCTGCTGGTAGAACACAAAGAAGAATACAGTTTGTACCGTCAGTACCAAGGCGGCTATCAAACCGGCCCGCTCACTGGTTTCACTGTTTTTAATCAGGTAGATAAAGATACCGAGTACGGCAGCACCTGCGGTGTAAACAAAGGCGCGGGCCACATCTTCATATTCAAGGATAAAGGCTGAAGCCACTACAGAAAGGGCCGCCAGGCCGAGTACCGCAAACAGCTTATTCATTTCCACCGGACGGGTATCCGGCTCTGAGCCATAGTTGGCCAGAGTTTTACGCATCATGGCGTAGTTGCCCAGTCCCACCAGTAAGCCCACGCAGCAGACGGCAAAAGCCGCGTGCCAACCGAACTCGTTGCCATAGTTGGCGTTGACGTAATCTTTAATCCAGGGAGTCAACAACATGGAGAAAGTAGAACCTACATTCACCGCCATGTAGTAGATGGTAAAGGCGCTGTCTATCTTGGAGTCGTCCCCCTCATAGATTTTACGCACCAGGTTACCGGCATTGGGTTTGAACAAACCGTTACCGACAACAATTACCCCCAGAGCCGAAAACAGGAACCAGGTGTTTTCGGTTGGCACTGTCATCAAGGCATAACCCAGAGACAGAATACCGGCACCGAGCAACATGGTGCGCTTGGTACCGAGGATCTTATCCCCGACCCAACCACCAATCGCCGGCGACACATAAATCAATGCGGCACAGGCACTCCATACCAGGTTGGCGCGACTGTCCTCAAACCCTAGACGCTGTACCATGAAGTACACGATAAGCGCCTGCATACCGTAATAACCGAAACGTTCCCATAGCTCGATAAGTGACACAGTCATAAAAGAATGTGTCTTACTTACCTTAGGAGACCCTAATGTCATTTTGCTTGCTTCCATCTTGATTTGAAATAATTGTCAGACGAGTATAAAACTGCAGGCCGCACAATCCAACGCAAACTCTGGGGCAAAACACACTTTGTCGCAATTCTCCTACTCAGCTCAAATTCCATTGGCGACTTTTTCAACAATACTGGGTTATTCAAAAGAGTAAAGCGAAGCAAACCTAGCTGTAACAAGGTTTTTTACTGGTTAATGAGAATATTTATCAGTATCAAAATCACCGCAAAGCCAAGGTCAGAACCGCTTTTATCAGCGCCTTTGATATAAAAAAACCGCCCTTGGATAGACGGTTTCCATTGAGTAGCCTACGCCTTATCAGGCCGAGCAAGATAGGCGGTCAATCTTTGGCTGCCATTCTCGCCTTGAGATCGGCAAACGGATTGAAAGTGGCCGGCGCCTGTTTGGCTTCACTGGTGTCGCCGTACTGCACCAGCTCTTCAAACCTGGAATGCTCATTGTCATGGCAGTAGAGGCACAACAGCTCCCAGTTAGAGCCATCTGAAGGGTTATTGTCGTGATTGTGGTCTCTGTGATGCACAGTCAACTCACGCAAGTTCTTGTGGGTGAACTCCCTGGCACAGCGGCCACAAACCCAGGGATACAGCTTGAGCGCCTGCTCCCGATAGCCTTTTTCACGACTCGCCTGATACTCACGGGCCTGTGCCAGCACCCGATCCAATTTACTCTGTTCTGCCATCTTTCTTTTCCGATGAACGGGCCGCTTAGTGGCCCTCTACATATTCTGCACTGGACAGATGCAGATAGTGCAGGTATTTCTCATACTGAGTCACCACATCTGCCTGGATCTGCTCTTCCGTATAACCCATCACATCATAATACTGTCCACCATGTTCGAGAAAGACTTCAACCCGGAAGTAGTTATTTTGTGATTCATCCTCACCTTCTTCCTGAGTTTGATGGGTCACAGGCAGCGTAAAGGCACGGATCCGCAAGCCATAAACAAAAGTCTGCACCTCTTCATTTTCGATAACCAACCTCACCCTGTCTTCATCGTACTGGAGATCAGCATTGATACCGCGGGATAAAAATCCCTGAGAGACCTTGGACAGCGCCGGTGTTGCCACGTTGTCGACAAAGCGCCGCGCCTGCTCGTAAGAGGGATGCGACACCAGCACATCTATTCTGTCTTCCCAGGACACGCTGGTTCTGGCGTACTGCACACTGGTGGTATGCAGCTGCACACTATTGATTTTGAGCCAGTCATCCTGCAACGCCTTGAACAGGCCAAAGCAGATAAGCAACATCACCAACAAGAACGGCATGGCACTGGCAATCGCCGCCGTTTGCAGCGCCTGCAAGCCACCGGCGAGCAGCAGTACAGAAGCCACTAAACCCTGCATCAAAGCCCAAAAAATCCGCTGCCATACAGGTGCATCGGCATCACCGCCTGAGGTGAGGTTGTCGATAACCAAAGAGCCGGAGTCTGACGAAGTCACAAAGAAAGTCACCACCAGACACACGGCGATAATGGACAGCAGATTGGACAGCGGCAAATGCTCAAAGAAAGTAAACAGGGCGACCGATACATCGGTGGAAACCGCAGTAGCCAGATATTCTGCGCCATGATTCATGATGGCATCTATCGCCGAATTACCGAAAACCGTCATCCACAAGAAGGTGAAACCACTGGGAACAAACAAAATCCCCACCAGAAACTCACGAATGGTACGGCCACGGGAGACCCGGGCGATAAAGGTACCGACAAAAGGTGACCAGGAGATCCACCAGCCCCAGTAAAGCAGAGTCCAGCCACCGAGCCAATCATTCTTCTGCTCGTAGGCATAAAGGTTGAAGGTCTTGCTCACCAGTTCACTCAGGTAACCACCTGTGTTTTGCACGAAAGACTGCAGCAGAGCGACGGTTGGACCAAACAGCAGCACTATCATCATCAGCACAAAAGCCAGCCCAAGGTTAAGCTCACTTAAGCGCTTTACCCCCTTATCAAGGCCGGAAAACACAGAGCCTGTGGCGATAAGAGTAATACCTATGATCAGTGCCACCTGCACCCCGGTATTGATAGGGAATATATCACCCAATAGATAATTAAGCCCCGAGTTAACCTGCAATACCCCGAAACCCAAAGAGGTAGCCACACCAAACATGGTACCCAATACGGCAAAAGTATCGACACAGTGACCTATAGGGCCATAAATACGTTCGCCAATCAGAGGGTAAAGTGCGCTTCGTGGCAGCAGTGGCAACTTATGCCGATAACTGAAGTAGGCCAGACTCAAGGCCACTACCGCATAGATGGCCCAGGCATGAATACCCCAGTGAAAGAAGGTGATCTTCATCGCTTCTTTGGCGGCTTCAACTGTATGGGGATCCGCATCCGGCGGCGCCAGATAATGCATCACAGGCTCACCGACCCCAAAGAACATCAAGCCTATTCCCATACCGGCAGAGAACAGCATGGCAATCCAGCTCTTATAGCTGTAATCCGGCTCGGCATGATCCGGCCCAAGCTTGATATCACCGAAGCGACTCACCATCACAAAGATGATGAATACCAGAAAAATCGCCACACCCATGATGTAGAGCCAACCCGCCTTCAACTCCAGCCAAGATTGAGCTGCCTTGAACAATTCCTGTGCCTCATTCGGCCAAACCGCGCCGACAAACACCAGAATAGCGATACAGATCAGTGACGAAAAAAACACCGGAGGATTAATACTCGACTTAATCAAATTTTGCGCTCCTTTTTACGGATAATTAGCGCCGCCTGCGAGCAAGTTCCTAAATTATAGCGGAACTCGGCCGGGGACAACGCTTATCCAAAGCCACACCAAAAGCTTATAGAGTGTTTATGTGCAATATGTGACACCCTTCCGCGGACAAGCT
Organism: Shewanella sp. ECSMB14102; assembly: GCF_000813075.1. NCBI lineage: Bacteria > Pseudomonadati > Pseudomonadota > Gammaproteobacteria > Alteromonadales > Shewanellaceae > Shewanella > Shewanella sp. ECSMB14102. The sequence continues at coordinate 22,218 of NZ_JWGX01000016.1, read as the reverse complement.
CTCGGCTTGATTTAAATGGAAGAGTTAGGGCCCACCGGGATCAAAGTGTTGGCGGGACAGACAAGATTACCGTGGCATAGTGAATGGCAATCGACTCAGACACAAACTGCTACTTTTGGCAACAATCGGCGCTGATTATACACAAAAATGAATAAAATGGGGAGTCTATAGCAACTCCAGCTCAAAGAATCATCACTTTAGTCCTTCACGACCTTGGGGGTTTGCGAAATGCCCGCTGTCAGATTAAAGCGCATCGCCTCCTCGAATGACCAATTCACCATGATCAAATCCTCTCGCTTGACCAGGCTGGTAACTCCGGCCATCTGGTAAGAGAGTTGAAACAGCACAGGCACCCAGTCCCCTTCGGGCAAGGCATCGAGCAGTGGCTGAGGTGGCTTGTCTGTCATGATAAAGCCGACCACAAAACCGCCGTTGGCCTGACGCACCAATACCGTCTGTTGCGACTTGGGCTTACTGCTATCACGGTTCATCAAAGAAGCGATATCGCGGATACTGCCGTAGACAGACTTGAACAGGGGAAAGCGCATCAACTGCCGCTCAATCCAGCTCCAGATCCAGACGATGGGGCTGACAGAAAACAGTAACCCGGCAATAAACACCAAGGCTGTGACCAATATAAAACCTGCCCCTATGAACACAGTATCCATACCCAGCAAAGAAAAAAGTAATTTTCCCAGGCTGTCGAGAGATTCAAACAGGGACCAAAACAGCCAGAGACTAAGCGCCATGGGCAGCAGATTAAGCAAGCCGCGGATCAGGGTTTGTTTCATTAAATTCCTCTTGATATTTAAGACTGTATTAAGCGCAGGACAGAGGCGCAAAGGAAGGTTTCTCGGCGGCCCCTTCCCCAACAGGCACTCAACTCTGTATCCTGACAGAGACGCAAATCGATAGCAAAATGTTGTGCATTACCCCGAAAGGCCGCTGTGTCTCTCGGGCGCGATAAGGAGAATAGCAGCATGCGCGTAACCCGACTGGACCACCTGGTGTTGACCGTCCGCGACATAGAGCAAAGTGTCGCCTTCTACCAAAAATTGGGCATGAAACGCCAAACCTTTGCCGATAACAGAACGGCGCTGCAATTTGGCGATCAGAAAATCAACCTGCACCAACTTGGCCGCGAATATTACCCCAATGCCGCCAAAGCCCAAAGTGGTTCGGCGGACTTGTGTTTTATCACCTGTGGTTCACTCAAGGATACTATGGCACATCTCAGTGCCATGGGAATTGACATCGAAGAAGGTCCCGTCGCCCGTACCGGCGCCACAGGCCCGATAGATTCAGTCTATATTCGCGATCCTGACGGTAACCTGATCGAACTGGCAGAATATCGCGTTGACTAGGCTGCGTTTTGACTAGGCTGGGGTTGACCAAGTGCTCCGTTAACCAAGAGATCCGTTAACTAAGTGCTCTGTTGACCGCACGGTGCAGCCTACCGGGCTGCACCGCCCCAAACAGCGACAAAAAAGCCGCTTGAATCTAAGCGGCTTTCTCTGAGACTTCCGGATAAGAGCTTACAGCTCTTTTTCCATCTCCTCGTAGGAGACATGGCGTACGTCTTTGCCTTTTACGTAGTAAATCACGTACTCACAGATGTTTTTGCAGCGGTCCCCTACCCGCTCAACCGCGCGGGCAGCCCAGAGCACATCCAGCACGCCGGGGATAGAGCGGGGATCTTCCATCATGTAAGTCATCAGTTGGCGAATGATGCCTTCATATTCCTTGTCCAACTTGGCATCTTCCTTGTGCAGCTCCAACGCCGACTCGGCGTCCATCCGCGCCAGCGCATCCAGGGTCGAATTCAACATGCGGGTGGCATGACGCCCCATGGACTCAATGCTGACCAGCAGTGGCTGCTGATTATTGCTGCGCTTCTCCTGTGCCGCCTTGGCAATACGCACGCAGGCATCGCCGATGCGCTCAAGATCGGCAATCGTCTTGGAGATAGCTATCACCAGGCGTAAGTCGCTGGCCGCCGGCTGGCGCTTGGCAATGATGCGGGTACACTCTTCGTCTATCATCACCTCCATGCCGTTGACCTTGTGATCGCCCTCGATCACCTTCTGTGCCAGTTCGGCATCCAGGCTGCCCAGGGCATCCAGCGCCTGTTCCAACTGGCGCTCTACCATACCGCCCATGGCCAGTACCCGGTTGCGGATATCTTCCAGTTCAGCGCTGAACTGGCCTGAGATATGTTTATTCAGGTTCTTGTTTTCCATTTGCTTCCCCTTGCTCGGACGCAGCGTTTATTAACCGTAGCGGCCGGTAATATAATCTTCGGTCTTACTCTGTTTTGGCGTGGTAAAGATAGTGTTGGTATCCGAGTACTCAATCAACTCACCCATATACATAAAGGCAGTCTGATCCGACACCCTGGCCGCCTGCTGCATGTTGTGGGTCACTATCACCACTGTGTACTTGGACTTGAGCTCTGTGATCAGCTCTTCGATAGTCAGGGTCGAGATAGGATCCAACGCCGAAGTCGGCTCATCGAGCAGCAAGACTTCCGGCTCGATGGCTATCGCCCGGGCAATCACCAGACGCTGCTGCTGACCACCGGACAACCCGAAGGCGTTGTCATGCAGCCTGTCTTTCACCTCGTCCCAGATGGCGGCGCCGCGCAGTGAACTCTCACAGGCTTCATCCAGCTCACGGCGATTGTTCACGCCCTGTAGGCGCAGGCCATAGACGACATTTTCATAAATGGACTTGGGGAAAGGATTGGGGCGCTGGAACACCATGCCCACATTGCGTCTCAGCGCCGCGACATCCACTTTCTTGTCGTAGATGTTTTGACCATGGAGCAAGATTTCCCCGTCGATATGGCAGTTATCCACCAGATCGTTCATCCGGTTGATACAGCGCAGCAAAGTGGACTTACCGCAACCACTGGGGCCGATAAAGGCGGTGACCTTCTTCTTGGGGATCTTCATGGAAACATCAAACAACGCCTGCTTGTCACCATAGCGCAGATCCAGGTTACGGATCTCCAGCGCCGTCTCTTCGGCAGGCAGGTTCGCCAGATCCAGCGTCTCAGTATTCATTACCGATGAGTCTATCGAAATCATATTCTGTCCTATCACTTCAGGATAATCGTCAATTAGTGTTCAAGCGAGCGGTACTTTTCACGCAGATGGTTGCGCACGCTGATAGCCGTCAGGTTGAGTGCCACGATCACAGATACCAGCAGGAACGAGGTGGCATAGACCAAAGGCCTGGCAGCTTCTACGTTGGGGCTCTGGAAACCGACATCATAAATATGGAACCCGAGGTGCATAAACTTACGCTCAAGATGCACGAAGGGGAAATTCATATCCACAGGCAAGGTAGGCGCCAACTTGACCACCCCCACCAGCATCAAGGGTGCCACTTCACCGGCGGCGCGGGCAACAGCCAGAATAAGCCCTGTCATAATCGCCGGGCTGGCCATAGGGATAATAATCCGCCACAGGGTTTCGGCCTTGGTGGCCCCCAGAGCCAGGCTGCCCTGACGCACTGAGCTTGGAATACGTGACAAGCCTTCCTCGGTGGAAACAATCACCACAGGCAGGGTCAGAATCGCCAAAGTCAGTGCCGACCAGATAACCCCGGGAGAGCCGAAGGTCGGCGACGGCAATGCCTCTGGATAGAACAGCTGATCCAGCGAGCCCCCCAGCATATAGACAAAGAAGCCCAGACCAAACACCCCGTACACAATCGAAGGCACACCGGCAAGGTTGATTACCGCGATACGTATCATCTTGGTGATCGGCCCTTTCTTGGCGTATTCGTGCAGATAGATGGCGGCCACCACACCGAATGGTGTCACTATTACGGCCATCAGCAACACCATAAATACTGTGCCGAAAATCGCCGGGAACACCCCGCCCTCTGTGTTGGCTTCGCGGGGATCGTCACTGATAAAGCGTCCCAGGCCAACAAACCAGTGGCCTACCTTGTCGATAAAGCCCATGCGGTTGACATAGCTGACATCCAGCACCGAATCCAGACTGAGGGTCACTTCTTCGCCGCGCATGTCGCGTACTATCACAGAGTCGCGCCCGGCTTGCTCACGCAGAGAGAACAGCTGCTTTTCCAACCCTTGGTAATGCTGATCCAGTTGTTGACGCTTGGACTCAAGCTCGGCCTTGCGCTCAGGCGTCAGGGCATCGTCAAGCTCATAGCCACGTTCTTTGAGGCGCAGACGTTCGAGCTCATAGTTAACCGCGCCTATGTCCTGCTTCTGCAGTGTCATCGCCTGATCGGCCAGGTCCACTGCGCGCTCGATATGCTCCTCGAGTGAATTCTGCACATCGCCGCCGAGCTCCAGCCGCTGGCCCTTCTCAATCACCGCCACAGGGTAGCCGTAGAAGTTACCGTTCTTGGTACGCTCTATCATGGCCAAGCCTTCCGGGGTGGAGCGCGACACAATATCTGTCTCCAAAATCCAGCGGAAATCCAGGCCGACAAACTCACGGTTACCCGTCTTGACCAGATAACGGGTCACAAACTCACCCGGCTCTGAGTTGAAGTGATAACCGGCGGATTTCAACCGCTCGGTCGGCACTTCTTCTCTGTCGTACAGTTCACCTATCAGGGTGTAACGCTGGCCTTTATCATCCTGCATCTCCCACTGATAGATATCCGCGGGCCAGAAATAGCTCAGGCCACGCCAGGCGATGAGTAACAATAGCCCCAACACCGCAATCAAACTCAGGCTGACGGCGCCCCCTGTCATCCAGATCCAGGGAGAGCCTGATTTAAACCACTTACCCATTGCACAAACCCCTTAAGGTGATTGGCGAAACATCTAGTGTTCTATTCATAATTTCTCTCCTGTTACAGTGAGCTGTAGCGGTCGCGCAGACGCTGACGCACCACTTCGGCCACAGTGTTGAACAGGAAGGTAAAGATAAAGAGTACAAAGGCTGCGAGGAACAATACCCGGTAATGGGAGCTGCCAATGGCCGATTCCGGCATTTCCACCGCGATATTGGCCGCCAGGGTCCGCATCCCTTCAAACACGCTCCACTCCATGATGGCAGTGTTCCCCGTGGCCATGAGTACAATCATGGTTTCACCCACGGCGCGGCCAAGGCCCATCATGACTGCCGAGAATATCCCCGGGCTTGCGGTCAGCAGCACTACCCGGGTCAGGGTCTGCCAGGGGGTCGCTCCCAAGGCCAGGCTGCCGTTCGACAGGTGACGCGGCACAGAGAAGATGGCGTCTTCGGCAATGGAGAAGATGGTTGGAATGACGGCAAAGCCCATGGCAATCCCCACCACCAGCGCGTTACGCTGATCGAAGGTAATCCCCAATTCATTGGTGATGAACTGGCGGGTGTCGCCGTGGAAGAAGGCCACTTCGATTGCCGGACTGATGGCAAAAGAGAACCAACCGACAAAACAGATAACCGGGATCAGCATCAGTTCCTGATAGGTTTCCGGCAGTATCGCCTTGATGCGCCCCGGCAGCTTGGACCAGGCATAGGCACTGGTCACTATGCTTATCGGCAACAACAGTAGCAAGGCCAGAATGCCGGGCAGATGCTCTTCAATCAGCGGTGCCAGCCAGAGACCGGCCAGGAAACCGAGGATCACTGTCGGCAGGGCTTCCATAATTTCAATGGTGGGCTTGACTACGCTGCGCACCTTGGGCGACATGAAATAGGCGGTATAGATGGCGCCGGCAATCGCCAGAGGAACGGCAAACAGCATGGCATAGAACGCCGCCTTGAGCGTACCGAATGCCAGCGGCATCAGGCTGAGCTTGGCTTCAAAATCATCCGAGCCGGAAGTGGACTGCCAGACAAACTGCGGCTCAGGGTAACCTTCGTACCATACCTTGTTCCACAGGGCACTCCAGGAAACTTCCGGGTGGTCGTTGTCAACCGCGTACAGGTGCAGCTTGCTGCCATCTTCAATGATCAAGGCATTGGAGCGGGGGCTGAAGCCCATAACACCCGGTGCCTTGAGATCGAACTTTTTATCGAACAGCTCGCGCTCACTCGTGGTGTAAAGCAAAGACAGTTCACCCTCTGGGCTTACTGTGGCAAAGCTCTTGCGATAGAACTCAGAGGCAATGGTGTCCACCTTACCCAAACCGCTAAACTCGCGGATCTCCTGATAGACACGGCCGCGGTCGCTGGCCACCTGAAAATACTGGGCCACCACACCGTTATCGTAACCTACCAGCAATGAACTGGCGCCCGCCAACAGGCTCAAACTGGTGACCTTGGCCTTGGCTTTCTCGACATCTATCACCTGTTGCAGCGAGATTTCATCCACATACTGAATGTTGTAGACAAAAATCTTGTTGCCGGACTGCAGCAGCAGTTGGCGCTGATCCGGGGTCATGAGTTGATGTTCAGTACGGGAAGGTGCATCCGGCAGCGGCATGGTTTGTGTAGTCCACTCCACTTCCTCGGTCATCATGTTCTCTTCGCCGACCATCTTGGTCAGTTGCCAGCGATTCTGGCTGTCCTGATAGGCAAAGCTCATACTCTCGGAGCTATAGCCGAAGGCGAGACTCTTGAGCGGCGAGCCATCCTCGGCAACCGTCAGCGCAGACTCCCCCAGTGGATATTTGACCTTGGGCGTGATCAGGCGTTGGTTATTGGGATAGCTGACACCAAAATCCACCCCGGCCAACAAGAGTTGACCATTATCCAGTCCGAGGGCAAACAACTGCTGGCTTGGGGCGCTGACGGCGCTGCTGACCACTTTGCTCGAATCTGGCACTGGCAGTTTCACCTGCTGATGCAGCTGATCGCCTTTGACCCTGAAAAAATCCACCACGCCCTGGTCACCGACCCGATAGAGCAGTTCATTTTGCTCGTCACTGCCCACCATCAGCGTCTTGTCTGAACTGGCCGGCAGGCTCACTTCGGTGACGGGTTCAACACTGGCGCCGTCAAACACAGGTTTAATCACGTAAAGCAGATAGAAAAAGATCAACAAAAGGGCGACGAACACCATGGTTCCACCCACTGTTACCCCTATCTGCGCGGCCTTATCCTTGAAGGCTCTGCGGCCGGAGCCTTTGCTCACCAACAGATCTTTCGACGCAGAAGCAGGTTGAATGACCTGACTTTCCATTAAGAACCTCTATTATTAATAGCTGTTAGGCTTTTTACCGAATTAACCGTACGTTATTGCGTTTCGGCCAACCCAGGTAAGACCATCCCTTATCGAGTGGCTGGGATTATATGACGCAAAAATGACAATAGTGTTACATAGCTTTTTTTAACATTATTCAGGAGTCTGTCTACCATGCTTCGTTACCTTATCACACTGCAAGTCCCTGACAGAAAAGGATTGGTTGAGCAGATTGCCCATGCGGTCAGCCGCCACGGCGGCAACTGGCTCGACTCGGAATTACGCCATATCGACGGGATTTTTGCCGCCATTTTGCTGCTTGAGGTTCCCAGCGAACACTGGGATGACCTGCTTGATGCCCTGGAGTGCATCGATGGTATGGCGCTCACCAGTGCCAGGGCCGGCCAGCAGCAGAAATATATCAAACGCCTGAGTTTCAACCTGGTGGCCTACGACAGGCCCGGGCTGGTACTGGATATCTCCAACAGGATCAATGCCCTTGGGATCAATATCGAGCAATTCAGCAGCAAGTTTGAAACCGCGGGCCATACCGGCATCGCCTTGTTTCGGGCCACCATCAGCCTGGGATTAACCGATCCTATGCAGGAGGAACGCCTGACTGAATCCCTCTACAGCATAGGTGATGATCTGGTATTGGATAAGCTGAATCTGACTTGAGCTCAATACTGCAACTGCCTAACCTCTGACTCTTGATCGCCTGCAAAAGCAGCAACCGATGTGCAATCGATAATTCCTGTTAGGAAAACTGATACACTGGCGAAAATCACAAGAACAGAGCTTTGTCGTTATGCTTGGAACACTGAATAAGATGGCCGTCGCCCTGGACGAGAACCATCTGGCACAATACACCCTCAGAGTGGCTGAACAACGCCTGGCGTTGAACCCTTTGATTGGCAAGAGTTTAACCCTGAGTCACACGGGTAACATCTTCTGCTGCAACTGCGGTAAGAAGACCAAGAAGAGTTACTCACAGGGCCACTGTTATGTCTGTATGCAGAAGCTCGCCAGCTGCGATCTCTGCGTGATGAAACCGGAAACCTGTCATTATGATCAGGGAACCTGCCGCGAACCCGAATGGGGCGACACCCATTGCATGGTGCCCCACTATGTTTACCTGTCCAATACCTCGGGAATAAAGGTCGGTATTACCCGCCACAGCCAGCTGCCCACCCGCTGGCTGGATCAGGGAGCCACCCAGGGGCTGCCGATATTCAAAGTCAGCAGCAGGCAGCTTTCCGGCCTCATCGAAGTCGAACTGGCCAAACTGATTGCCGACAAAACCAACTGGCAGGCGATGCTCAAGGGCAACAACGACGAGATAGATCTCAAGGCCAAGGCCGAAACGCTATTGCCGAGTATCGAAACCCGCCTGCACGAGCTGGCAATGAGCCGCGGTGATTACAAGATAGAAAGATTGACCGAGACAGAGACGCAAATTCACTACCCGGTCAGTGAGTTTCCGAAGAAGATCAAGTCCCATAACTTTGATAAAGAAGCCGTTGTCAGTGGCACTCTGATGGGCATCAAGGGGCAGTACCTGATTTTCGATACCGGCGTAATCAATATCCGCAAGTTCACCTCTTATGAAGTGGAAGTCAGCTACTGATTTTTTAATTTGAGCAAACAAACGGCGCCGCTTGAATGGGCGCCGTATTTCATCCCTCAACACCTTTGGTGCTTGCCAGTACCCCAGAGGCTGCCTATGATGGCCGCCAATAACGCCCTTACACAAAGACAGAGCAGAATATGGCCACAGACTCCATGATGGGATCCCAGACTATCGCCGCCCAAACCCAGGCTTGGGTCAAGGAGGTGATCATGAAGTACAACATCTGCCCCTTCGCCAGGCGGGAAGTCGAGCGCGACTCGATTCGTTACACAGTTTGCGAACAAAGCCGCATGGATACTGCCTTGCAGGCGTTGCTGGACGAGTGCCAATATCTGGATGAGCACCCACAAGCGGAAACCAGCCTGTTCATTCTGCCGAGGGGCTTTGAAGGCTTTCACCTCTATCTGGATCTGTTGGCCTTTGCCGAGCAGCTGTTATTCGAAGAAGGGTATGAAGGGGTTTACCAGTTGGCCAGCTTTCATCCCGACTATTGTTTCGAAGGAGAGGCCCAGGATGATGCCGCCAACTATACCAACAGAGCGCCCTATCCGACTCTGCACATCATACGTGAAGCCAGTATGGAACAAGCCCTGGCCGAATATGATGATCCTGAGTCGATTCCGGAGCGCAACATCGCCTTTGCCCGCCGCAAAGGCAGCGAATTCTTCGCCAAACTGCTGCAAAACTGCCTGAGCCGCAAGCCATAACTTGATGTGATTCAGGCTTATCTGCCCCTTCCCGGGCCTTCCTCAGACCTTGAAACCCTAGACCTTGATACGCCCGAGGGTTACCCGGTTCTTATTGATTAAGTCGAAGAATTCACTGCCATGGTACGCCGCATCCCAGGCGCTGCTGATGAAGAGCTGCTACTTGGCTTCTCTTCACCCGAGGTCACGCCACTCAGGCCCGCATTCCCCCTTATCATCCATGACAAATGATAGACCCCACCAGAGATAATAATTGCCAAAAAACTGCAAAAATGATTGAAATATAAAAGAATATTGTTGCAATCGAGGTTTGTAGTTAGAAAGTAAACCTGTGCGATAGGCTAAACACCAACCTGGCATCGGCGTTATCCGAGTCCAGGCTGGTATCTTCACCCGCCAGCTCAATATCTATACCGTGATATTGGGTCTGATAGGCGATGCGGTAGTGTTGATAGCCTCTGCTTCCCTGCCACAGCCACTTGTCTGCATCATACGATGTGGAACGGTCAAAACTCAACCTCAGCCGGTGACCGGGCGCCAATTCGAAACTGTGGGCCAACATCACTATGCTGTGGCCGGCACAGGTACCAAAGTAATTCCAGCTGTACCAGAGATTCAACTCCGACTGACCGAATGGCGACTGATACCCCCACTTGGCATAAGCTTCCGGATAGTTGTAGTCATCGGAAAAGGATTCGCCGTGATAGCTGTAATAGGCAAGCCCGGCATCCAGGCTCAGGTTTTCATTGAACCGGTAGAAATAACCTGCGTAACCATCAAGCTCCAACCGGGTATCATCAGCGCCACCAAAATCGACATTGGAAGCAAAACTGCCAAGATACCAACCACTTTCACTACTGTAATCCAAGCTGGCCTGTAACGCCGGGCCTTCATCTGTCTGACTGACCCCGTTGAAACTGTAATCCGATACCAGGGTCACTGTCGATGACCATTCGGCTTGGGCTGCAAATGTCAGTGTCAGTAGTGCAGCTAAACCGCCGCACTTAAGATAGTTTGCCATGGCGTTTAAACCCATCTGTGTTCCTCTTTTGGTTTTATGGATTGAAGTTTGCATCAGTCGGCTAGTTTTATTTTATTAAAATCTATGGTGTTTTCTTTGGGAGAACCTTGGATCCGGCCCAAGGTTTTCAGTTTGGTCAGCAGCATGTAACCGGCACAGGTTAAGATAAGCCCTATGGCCAGAGCCCCTACCCATTGGATCTCCAGAAAATCCAGTTGGAACAGTAAAGTCAGCAACACCATCACGGCGATATTGCCAAGCAGATAGTTGCGTTTGCCGAGTCTGGCAACCGTCAGCCCCAGGTTATCCGTGTAGAGACGGATCAATGAGTCCAACGAATTGATCACAAAGGTAATGCCCACCATGACCATGGCCAAGTTATAAAAGCCGGATGTGGAGATTGCCTGGGTATCGTAGAAATAGAGAACACTGAACCAAATCGCGACCGGAATGGAGGGGAACACCATCATGGCCAGCAGCAATTGCCAGGTCTTGATCCCACCGACAAAACGCGAGGTAAACTGGCCGATCATTATGCTCCAGGCAAACCACCAGAACAGGTAAAAGGCGTGATAGTCATTAAGTGGCAACACAAAATGTTTGATATCAACAAAGTAATCACCCAATAACGAAAAGGTGCTAATGAAGTCGCCGACAGTGCCGTTCTCTCCTAAAAATGCGCCGCTCCACATCAGAGCTATCAGGGCCACAAACAACCAGGTACTGGCCAGGCTGAGTACCTTGACGTATTTAATACTGGTACTGGAATAAACCGCGATGGCGATAACGGCAAACACCATCAGATAGAAGGCGCCTATAACGGACTCTCCATCGCCCATCTCCGGCAGATACCAGGGCAAGTTGCTGAGCAGCAAATAAGCGGTGAAGGCACAGGTGCCGATAATCACCATGTTGTTGATGAATTTTACCGGCTTGAGTTCAAAGAACTTCACTCTGGGTTCTATAACGCAGAAATAGAAACAGGTGACAAAGTAAAAACCCCAGATAAGAAAGGCCCAAAATCCAAACTCTATCGCCAAGGGATTGGAAAAGGCGTATTCGGGGCTGCTGTTGGTATCTGTGTAAGTGTCGAATTCAGTGAGTGGGAACATGATCAAGCCAACATCGAGGCCTGAGGTAAACAAAATAGCGATAAAGGTGTTGATCCGCACCGGGGTGACACCTACGCAGGGAATGTTGCCCCACCGATACAGGATCACCCCTATCATAGCAAAGGTAAATAAGATCCCTGCTGAAAGCCAAAGCTCCATAACTTTTCCCTTTATTTTTGATTTAAATTATATTTTTCTAATTCCAGCCCCTGACTAATGGCGAATTTTGGCCGACAAAAAGCCCTCGGCTTGGCTACACCGATTACAGCATTGACAGGGGTAAGGGGCCGACCGCAGACTGGCCCCTTGGATTTTAAGATCAGGTAGGTCGCTCGGGTGCGTGGCTGCGCTGCTGCGCTCGCCACTTGTCAGCCAGAACAACTGTGGCATCAGAGGCCGGTAAGGCTTCACGGCCGCGGATAATATCGGCGGCCTTCTCTGCCAACATTATGGTCGGTGCATTGAGGTTGCCATTGGGAATGGTGGGGAATACGGAAGAGTCCACGACTCTCAGTCCTTCAATGCCATGCACCCGGTTTTGTGGGTCTACCACAGCCATGGGATCTGTACCCATCTTGCAGGAACAGGATGGATGATAAGCACTCTCTACCGAGCGACGAACAAAGGCATCTATCTGCTCATCGGTTTCCACTTCGGCACCAGGCTGGATCTCTTCTCCGCGATAGCCATCGAATGCCGGCTGATGAATAATCTCCCGGGTCAGGCGCACGCAGGCGCGAAAACCTTCGATATCATCCTGGTGTTGCAAATAGTTGAAACGTATCTGCGGATGCCGGTGCGGATCGCTGCTCTGTGCCCTGACCCATCCCCGGCTCTTGGGCTTATTGTGGCCGATATGCACCTGAAAACCATCGCCATCAAAGGCTTCCCGGCCGTCATAACGCATGGCGGCGGGCAGGAAGTGATACTGGAGATCCGGTGCGGCCAGGCCCGCCTTGGAGCGGATAAAACCGCAGGATTCAAAATGGTTGCTCGCCCCGAGTCCCGTCTTGGTAAAGAACCAGCGGCTGCCGATCAGAAACTTGTTCCACCAATCCAGTTTGCGGTTAAGGGACACAGGCTGGGTGCAACGGAACTGAAAATAGAACTCCAGATGATCCTGAAGATTCTCCCCGACCCCGGGCAAGGCATGCTCCAGCTCAATACCGGCTGCTTTAAGGACTTCGGGCGCGCCTATACCGGAAAGCTGCAGCAGGTGGGGGGAGCCCACTGGACCTGCTGAAAGAATCACTTCGCCGCCCACGCCAACCATGGCCTGCTGCAACTTGCCGCCGCATTCATAGCGCACCCCGGTTGCCACCTTGTCCTGCAGCAATACCTTGTGCACTAAGGCGCCGGTCACCACTTTTAAATTATTCCGTGTCATGGCCGGACGCAGATAGGCATTGGCCGTAGACCAGCGCACACCATTTTTCACTGTCATATGCATGGCGCCAAAGCCTTCCTGCTGGGCACCGTTGTAATCATCTGTGGCCAGGTACCCGGCTTGCACACCGGCATCAACAAAGGCCTGATACAGGGGGTTAACCATGCGGTTGCCGTTGTTGACCCCCAAGGGCCCACTATCGCCTCGATACCTGTCACCGCCAAAGGCCCAGGTCTCGGCCTTTTTGAAATAGGGCAAGCAATCGGCGTAGCTCCAGCCCTCTGCGCCACAGGCCTGCCACTCATCAAAGTCATGGGCGTGACCGCGGACGTAGACCATGCCGTTGATAGATGACGAACCGCCGAGCACCTTGCCCCTTGGACAATGCATGCGCCGATTGTCCAGACCCGGTTCAGGCTCGGTTTCAAACTGCCAGGCATACTTTTGGGTATTCATGGGAATGGACAACGCCGTTGGCATCTGAATAAAAATGCTGCGATCACTGCCGCCGGTTTCCAGCAACAAGACCCGTTTGTTTTTATCTTCGCTCAGGCGGTTGGCCAGCACACAACCCGCGCTGCCGGCACCGACAATGATATAGTCGAAATTCTGGTTCATAACGGCTCCTTAAAATGGGCTTTCCAGGGGCTGCATGCCGACATAAACCGATTTGGTCTGGGTATAAGCCTTGAGGGTTTCACTACCGTTCTCCCGACCAACTCCGGAAAGCTTGTAGCCACCGACGGGCATCTCCGAGGGTGAGGCGCCATAGGCATTGATCCAGCAGATCCCGGCCTGAAGGCAATGAATCACCCTATGAGCGCGGCGAATATCGCGGCTAAATACCGCGGCAGCCAGACCAAGGGCGGTATCGTTGGCGCGGCGGATCACTTCCTCTTCATCGTCGAAAATCAGTACAGACATCACGGGGCCAAAGATCTCTTCACGGCAGATACGCATCTTGTCATCACAGTCGACAAATACGGTCGGCTCAACAAAGAAACCTTCAGGGGCCGAGTCCGGCGTCAAAGGCTTGCCACCGCAAAGGAGCCTCGCTCCTTCGGCCTGCCCAAGGGCGATATACTCGAGCACCTTGTTTCTGTGCGCGCTGGATATCAGGGCGCCGAAATTGGTGTCCGGCGCCATGGGGTCGCCGGCCTTGATATTGGCCATCCTTTGCTGCAAACGTTCGATAAAGGCCGGATACAGGTTGCGGGCGACATAGACCCGGGTACCATTGGTACAAACCTCTCCTTGGGTATAAAAGTTGCCCAGCATGGCGGCGCTGACGGCATCCTCCAGTTCGGCGTCTTCAAAGATGATCAGCGGGGACTTGCCCCCCAGTTCCATGGTGACATCCTTGAGACTGGAGGCCGCTGCCGCCATCACCTTCTTGCCTGTGCCCACTTCGCCGGTAAAGGACACCTTGGCGATATCCTCGCTGTGAGTCAGCCATTGACCTACTTCGGCCGCGCCCTGCACCACATTGAACACCCCTGCGGGCACACCGGCTTCGAGAAAGATTTCCGCCAGCTTCAGAGCGCCGAGCGGGGTCTCCTCAGACGGCTTGAAGATCATCGCGTTACCGGCAGCCAATGCCGGCGCCGACTTCCAACAGGCTATCTGCAAAGGATAATTCCAGGCGCCGATACCGGCGCATATCCCCAGAGGTTCACGGCGGGTATAGAAGAAATCATCGCCAACACTTTGCTGAGAGCCTTCCAGGCCCACCACGATACCGGCGAAGTATTCTATGGCATCGGCCCCTGTGACCACGTCCACCACAGACGCCTCCTGCCAGGGTTTACCCGTATCCAGCACTTCAATTTTGGCCAGCTCATCGTTGCGCTGCCGCAACAGGGCAACCGCCTTCAACAGCACCCGGCTGCGCGCCATGGCGCTCATGGCTGACCAAGCGGCAAATCCACGTTTGGCACTGGCAATGGCCGCCTGTTTGATGGCCTCATCGGCCACTTCAACGCGGTATTGCACCTGGCCGGTGCCAGGGTTAATCACCTCAAAGGATTCACCCGAGGCGTTGGCCATATAACGACCGTCAATAAAATTCTGATAAACAGGCTGTGTCATCAATGTACTCCGTGATAAGCCAGACTTTGGTCAATGAAATCGATACACCAGGATTCTGCGGCAGCAAACGCCTGCTCAGGCTCAGGACTGAGAGCACTGCGCAGCCAAAAACCGTCAATCATGGCGGCCACCTGCTCGGCACTCTTGAGCGCCTGTTCCCCGGGCAATAACTGTTTGAAAGAGAAGGCCAGGTTACTCTGCAGTCTGGCACTGTTGACCTGCTGCAACCTGGCAAGCCCGGGCTCATGCATGGACTGAGCCCAGAAATTAAGCCAGGTGCGGGTAGCCGCCCCCGAGCGTTGAAACTCGGTGAAGTTGGCCGCCACTATGGCGTGCAGCCGTGCCTTGGGGGAAAGCTGCTGCTCTGCTGTTTGGGCCAGCAAAGCCAGCTTCAGTTGCTCCAGCAAATGTCGCAATGTCGCTTCAATCAGCTCCTGCTTGCCACCGAAATAATGGCTGATAATCCCCGACGACAACCCGGCCAAGCGGCTGATGCTGTTGATGGTGGTATTGTGCAAACCATTGGCGGCCACCGAGGCCATAGTGGCATCGATCAGCTGCTGGCGGCGCACGGGTTTCATTCCAATCTTAGGCATATTTTTATTAATTGACCGTTCAATTAAAAACAAGCCTAATGATTTGAACTGTAATTATCAATAACGCAAAACCGCTCAACTCATGTCACACAAGGCATCAAAAAGTGATTTACCTCACAACAACAAGCGGTTGCGTTACTTGAAATTTATCTAAAAAAGTTTCTATTTTCCGACAATACTTCGCTATTTCTGAGGGGTTAGCCGAAAAATCAACGCAAAGCCATTTAAGCGTTCACCATCCCAAATAGTTACAGTCGATATGATTAGAGCTAAAACCTATAACCAACTCTTTAACCCGAAAGCGCAGATAAATACGCCTGTCGCTCCGGACCAAACTTGCTGCTTGGAAGCCGGACAATGAGATTGAGACTGAGGATAAGTCGATGAGTAGAGGGAAGCAGAGAATAACGTGACAATGAGAAAGCGTGATTAGCATGGGGAGTTATGACCAAAAAGAGGAGCCATGATTAAAAAGAGGAATACTGATACTTAGAAACCGACTAACCCTGAACCATGCGGGGACAGGTAACAGATAAATAAAATGAAAAGGCGGATAAACAGCAAAATAAGAGTCCCTTCAAAGGGTTAAGAGCCCGGTAAAATACCGGGCTCTTGCATCAGATGAAGTCCGCTGAGGTCAGAAAAATAACTGTCGCAGCAAGGCCTATGACCGACGACCGAAATCTATCAGAGTGTTGCGATAAAGCTCAAGCAACGCCTCATCGCGTACCCCTACCCCAACACTCTGCGGCGGCATATCACTCCAATCATCGTGGGGATGGCGCCGCTCATAGGTTTTCTGCATTGTGTGACCAATGGCCGGTCCGGAGCAAACCACCCGTACAGGCCCCTTTCTCAGGGTAAACAGACTGGGGTCAATCACATAGGCAATGGCCGAGGGGTCATGCACGTGGCAGCCGGAAATCCCCAGGCTACGCTGGTAAAAGTCGAGATAGAAACGGCTTATCTGGTGAATAAAGCGTCCCGGCTCACCGGCTTCATCGCGCAGCTTATCCAGATACTCGGGCGTAAAGAAACTCTCATGGGTCACATCCAGACCGATAATCACCACGGGCCAGTCGGCGGTAAATACGATATCGGCCGCTTCAGGATCATCATGGATATTGGCTTCGGCGAAAGGACTGACATTACCCTGATGGCCATTAACCCCGAAGGCTCCACCCATGACCACCACTTCCTTTACCAATTTGGTGATCCCGGGTTCATGCTGCAGTGCCAGTGCCAGATTGGTCAGAGGCCCAACAGCCACCAGAGTGATCTCCCCCGGTTGCGCCTTGAGCTGCTCGACAATATATTGCCAAGCCGGACGGGGATCGGCGCTCAGACTGACATCGGCGGCATTGACTTGCAGATCGCCAAAACCGGTTTCACCATGAACTATAGTGGTAGGGCCGACAGGAGGGCGCGACAGCGGCTTATCCGCTCCCATGGACACGTCTGCCTTCATGCCATATTTCTGTTTCAGATACAGTGCATTACTAGTGCTGTTTTCAATGGTGGCGTTGCCAAATATTGTGGTGATACCGATAAGATCCACAGCTGCATGGCCTTCGGCAAACAGAATTGCCATAGCATCATCAATACCGGGATCTGTATCCAGGATAATTTTCTTCGTCACAATCCAGCTTCCTTTGCGATGTTATTGATATTATCTGTGCCACAACCAACCGGTAGCACCGAGCCATTCTAGCGCCAAATCTGGCGCTATGCGCTCCATAATGCCACGCGAAATAGCAAAAACGGTAGAGAAAGAACAGTATCTGTTCACTTAAGGTAATCACTACCCTATTTGGCTCTCATCCGGATAAGCTTGAAAGTCCTTGTAAGCAGCTAAACACGCAATAAAGAAACAAGAACTACCGCGATATTACGGGCAATTATTACTTTGCAGACAAACGCCTACAGCAAAAATGCTGTTATTGACAGCCGCGACCAAATAGGACTTTAGTCTGATATCAGCAACAACCACCTTCCATTAACATCAATACATCAAAACAACAACAAGAGGTGTCCCATGAATGCTGTGCTGTTGATGTTAATGGGCCTGGGCGCGATGGCGGCCGGCTATTTTGTCTATTCAAAATTCATCTGCGAAAAAATCTTCAAAGTCGATCCCAACTTCGTGACACCTGCACATGAGATGCAGGATGGTATCGACTATGTGCCCACCAATAAATATGTGCTTTGGGGCCACCACTTCACCTCAGTGGCCGGAGCTGCGCCGATTATCGGCCCGGCCATTGCCGTTATCTGGGGCTGGGTGCCGGCCTTCCTCTGGGTGGTGTTCGGCACCATCTTCTTTGCCGGGGTGCACGATGCCGGCGCCATCTGGGCCAGTAACCGCAACAAGGCCAAATCCATAGGTGCGGTCACGGGTGATGTTATCGGCGAGCGGGCCCGCAGCATCTTTATGGTGGTGATATTTTTAGTGTTGCTCATGGTTAACGCCGTGTTTGCCGTTGTCATTGCCAAGCAGTTGATCAACTTCCCCAGCGCCACCCTGCCGGTTTGGGGCGCCATTGTAGTGGCTCTCATCATAGGCCAGCTCATCTACCGTCGTCTTATCAACCTCTTGGTGGTGTCCATTATCGGCGTGGCGGCACTGTACGCACTCATTTATATCGGCCCGTCCATGCCGCTGGCATTGCCGGAAACCCTGGGGCCGCTGTCAGATAACCAGAGCTGGATCATCCTGCTGTTTGTCTATGCCGCCATCGCCTCGCTGCTGCCGGTATGGATGCTGCTGCAACCGCGGGACTATATCAATGGTATTCAGCTGTTTATCGGCTTAGGCTTGCTCTACGGCGCCGTGCTTCTGGGCGCGCCTGATATAGTGGCGCCGGCCTTTAATACCGATGTGCCCGAAGGCACTCCATCCTTGGTGCCGCTGCTGTTCGTCACCATTGCCTGCGGCGCGATTTCCGGCTTCCACGGCCTGGTTTCCAGCGGAACCACCTCAAAACAACTGGATAAAGAGCCGGATGTGCGTTTTGTCGGCTACTTTGGCGCCATAGGCGAAGGCTCTCTGGCACTGGCGGCCATCATAGCCGCCACTGCGGGTTTTGCGACCCTGGCCGACTGGCAGGCCATCTATCACGCCTTTGGTCAGGGGGGCGTCAGTGCCTTTATCAAGGGCGGCGCCAATATCCTCGAATCCGGGATAGGCATGGATGAAACCATGGCGCAAACCCTGCTGACGGTAATGGTAGTGCTGTTTGCCGGTACCACTATGGACACAGGCTTACGGCTACAGCGTTACATCTTCCAGGAATGGGGCAGCATCTATAACCTCAACTGGATGCAAAATGGCGCCGTCGCCACTCTGCTGGCCGTGGGTACCTGCTTGCTGCTGGCCTTCGGTGCCGGCGGTGACGGCTCGGGTGGCATGCTGATCTGGCCGCTGTTTGGCACCACCAACCAGTTGCTGGCTGGCCTGACACTGCTGGTAATCACAGTGATGCTGGTGAAACTGGGTCGCCCCATGTGGTATACCCTGGCTCCGCTTATCTTCCTGCTGGTGATGACCACCATGGGCCTACTTATTCAGCTCAAGGGCTTCTACGACAAGCAGGATTGGTTCCTGTTCACTCTGGACTTGGTGGTACTGATCGCCGCCATAGTCATTTCACTGGAGTGCAGTGCCACGTTGAGCCGCTCGCTCAAGGCGCGTAAAACCGCAGCGGAGAACGACTGATGAAGCTGGCGAAGATCAAGGCATTGGTCAAAGACCTGAGCCACCTGGCGGAAGAGGCGTATAACGCCCCTTTTCGCTCGGCAGTCGCCCGCGCCCGCAGGGAGCAGGACGATCTCTTTATGCTGCTGATCTTCTCCGAAATGATGGGGGTACCCAACCCGGCCAGTTACTACACTCTGGAGCTGCAGCCCTTGATGCTGGAAAAGTTCCATGACTGGCACCTGCGTATGGGTATGCCCCACTCACCGCTGGATCAGTTCAGATGCTGTTGAAACAAGATGTTAATTAAGGACGGGCTATGGCGCAGCTGACCGACAAACGTATTCTGTGGGTGGGTGGCAAAGGCGGTGTCGGCAAGACCACTGTCTCCTCCTCACTGGCCCTGTTGGCGGCCGGACGCGGCAAGAAAGTCCTTTTGGTGTCCACAGATCCGGCCCACAGCCTGAGCGATGCCTTTGCCAAGCAGATAGGCGATCACTACACCCGGCTGGCACCCAATCTGGATGCACTGGAAATCGACCCGGATGAGGAAGTGCGCCAACATCTCGACCGGGTCAGCCAACAGTTGAAAAGTTTTACCCGCCCGGAGATGTTCGCTGAAATTGAGCGGCAGATGCGTCTCACCCGACAGTCTCCCGGTGCCCAGGAAGCGGCTTTGCTGGAGCGGATTGCCAAGACCCTGGAAAGCGGCCTCGGTGAATACGATCTGATCATTTTTGATACCGCGCCCACCGGCCATACGCTTAGGCTACTGAGCCTTCCTGAGGCGATGGCCGCCTGGACCCAAGGTATGCTGAGCGCCAATCAGAAATCAGAAAAGCTCGGCGCCATGCTGTCGCATCTGACACCCGGGCGGGGCCGTGATGTCGATAACCCCTTCGACGATCCGGCCGAGCACGCCACCGCCGGAATGGCGCCGCGCAACAAGGCCATAGCAGAAACCTTACTGGCCCGCCAACGGCTGCTGCAGCGCACCCGTGAGCTGATTAAAGATCCGCAGCAAACAGGGCTGCTGTTTGTCCTGACCGCAGAAAAGCTGCCTATTCTGGAAACCCGCCGCGCCGTGGCCAGTTTGCAGGCCGAGCAGTTACCGCTGGCAGGTTTGGTAATCAATCGGTTGCTGCCACCCGAAGCCGACGGCAGCTTTCTTGCCAAACGCCGCCAGCAGGAAGCCGTGCACCTCGAAGAGATAGACGCATACTTTAGCAAGCTGCCCCGCTTTCGACTGCCACTCAAGGAAACCGATATCCAGGGTCTGAGCGGCCTTGAACAGATGGCGACCGAACTGGCCAAAGCCGGGCTGTAAATTCTCTTATTTGTTCAACCAAACTTGCCTCCAAAGCTTTGGCTGTTCCCTTTCCTAAATCGAGAATTTCTATTGGCAACAGATGATGGTTAATTTATGAAGAAATCCACAAAGAAAAAACACTAACAAACTAAATAACTGCTCCAAAAGTAGATCACTGAACCGATATCGTCTCCAAGTAGTAACTTGACGCAGTTAGAACACCAGCCTGATGAGGTGGGCTTCAGAATCACATATCCGGAAACTCTTGCGCCACAAGGGTTCAGCAAGATGTAGCACAAATAGGATCAGTTATTTAGTATTAAAGTTAATCCAATGAAAATAAATAAAAACCCTAAAAATAAACCTTTTGTGTTCGTTCTAAAATCTAGTTTATGCCTAAAGCCTATTATAGTTAAACCTACCACTACAAACCCGATTAAAATAAATTTTAACATCTTATATCCTGCTGAGGAGAGTCCTCCTCCGCTAACTAATTTAATCGTTGCATTACTGAGAATAAGCGTTTCCTTTCGTGATAGAACCCACCGCGAATTCAAAACCCAACTTCAGCAGTAATCATATTAATTTAAAAACAACTTTACAATAACAAAAAGAATAAAGCCAAGCCAAGAAAATGCTACGACAAAAATGATTAACTTAAAAATCATGCTCAACCCAAATGAATCCACCAAAGCGTACTCTGTAGGGAATAAATCTTCTACCTTCACTTTACTTAACCACTTCATTTCCACCTCCAACACTCAATAATGTATGACATGTAAACTCTGGCTAAAACAATTACTAATATTACCAATAAAAACAACCTATGGAATAATGGATAACAACGACAGCTAACATTAACTTTTTCAAAAACTGAAATATCGCAAGAGGAATACTAAAACCCTAAAGCTATAGAAAACTCAATATATAAAAACATTAAAAAACTAGCAAAATCCTAGAACATAATTTCTACTTACCTCTTTTAAAAATGTAAGCTAGCAAGATAACAACGTGCCCTACAATAAAAATTACAATCTTAGAAAGAGTGCCAATTGGGAAAATCAAAATAAAAACAAGTAAAACATACGCTAATATAATATATAAGTTTATATCTTTCATAATTAACTTTATCTGTTAATGGAAGGGGTTCCCCCCTTCCCATAAGATTATCTATAGCACACCGCAGCTGCTACAAATCCTCCGAAAAAGGCACCAGCCGATGCCCCACCAGTGAACCCTAGACCCAGAGAGAAGTATCCAGCAGCTATGCCGCCGGCAAGTGCAGAGCCTGAGACAATTGCAGCTGAACATACTCCAGAATTTATTCCACCATTCACTATCTCTGTATCTTTAACTGTTAATTCTTGCATTTTTCTCTTCCCCTCTTATAACATCGAACACATTGCCAAACCGAACCTTTGCCCTGTTGTAGCACCAAAAACACCTCCAGCAACCATACCTGCAGGCCCAAAAATTCCTCCAGCGATTACCCCAATAGTTCCTCCCATAATGGAAGTACTAAATAGCTATATGGACACCTCTCCGATGCAAGCACCGGCAGGTCTCTTTCTGACAA
>NZ_JWGX01000147.1:0-414 GCF_000813075.1 Shewanella sp. ECSMB14102 | reverse complement strand
AGTCCCATGTGTGCTCTGCGTCGGCTTACGGGCCTGGATGCAAGGCGTGCTTCGCCGCAAATAGGTGGCAGACATAAAAAACACAAGACCGACGTTCAGCGCTGAGTTTAAACAAGAGGCTGCAACCGCAATGGGAGTCAGCAATTCAGTCATGCGAAAGTGAGTAAAACAACTCCAACAGAAACAGCAAGGCGGCTCCCCAAATGGGCGTTGTTGCCTAAATCAGCGGAATCTTTTTGGCACTTCATGATCAGATCTTGCATCACAGGTTTAAGGTCATGGGCAAGTTAAAGTGCAATATCACCAATTGGAAGCAATATAATCAGGCATTAGTCAACCGTGGCGCAGTCACCTTCTGGTTGGACGATGCTGCGATTAACACTTGGCATTGCCGCAGCATCACGGCGGTCGTGG
>NZ_JWGX01000146.1:0-416 GCF_000813075.1 Shewanella sp. ECSMB14102 | reverse complement strand
GCTCAAACTACAAATCCTAATAATCCAAGTTTTTGACTGGTTTCGTTAAACAATCCGTATTTTCCGCTTTTGCTTTTAACAAAAATGCGGATGTCACCACGGCCTGAAGCGAAGGGATTCTTTAGTTTATGTTCATCTAAGATATACCCATAATCACTTATGTTTTCGGTGAAAATAAACTCGTTCTGCTGGTTTAAAAAATTATAATTATCGTCTGCAATTTTCAGAATCGTTATTTTACTGAATTGACTTACGCTATTAGTAATCCACTGGTATTCAGCAGGAACAACTGCTTTTCCGTTTTTGTCATACAAACCAAATTTTCGGTTGGGTTCGGCTGTCATTACTTTAAACATGTTGTTTTCTTCGCCAATCCACTCAAAAACCATTGGATTATTAGGATTTGTAGTTTGAGC
>NZ_JWGX01000145.1:0-454 GCF_000813075.1 Shewanella sp. ECSMB14102 | reverse complement strand
CAACGTAGATCAGATAAGGATCGGTTGACCGATCCTCCTGATGAGAGACAATCGGAAACCTGTTTGTAGGTTTCCGATTTTTTATGTCTATTCAAAACTGCTTTGCCGACTTTCTAGAAGAGAGTCCTGTTGATGTCGCTCAGCTAACCACCTTCTCCGAGCATATTCCTGACGAGTGGATTGCTAAAGCGGTAACACTTTCCGATAAAGCGACGATTCGTCGACGTCGCTTACCGAGTGATATGGTTCTTTGGCTTATTGTTGGAATGGCGTTTTTCCGCAACGAACCGATTGCCGAAGTCGCACGGCGAATGAATGTCTGTGCCGAGGGGTTGGCTAATGAGGAGCTGTTAGCAAAAAGTGCTTTAACGCAAGCAAGGCAACGCCTTGGCAAAGCAGCCCCAGAATGGTTGTTTAGGCAATGCAGCCATAGGTGGGGGTTAGAGCGTTACCC
>NZ_JWGX01000144.1:0-322 GCF_000813075.1 Shewanella sp. ECSMB14102 | reverse complement strand
AAAGAAAAAAATCCCCAAAAGCGTATGCGGTTACTCGCCGTGTCCATATTTTTGCAATCCCGTAATCGTACTCAAGTAGCGAACCAGTTGAAGGTGGCAAGATCCAGCGTCAACTCATGGGTCTCAAACTATCTTGAACAAGGGCTCGTAGGGCTTGAAGATAAGCAGCGACCCGGCAAAAGACCATCATTGTCCAATGACCAAAAGCGAAGGCTCGCCAGATATATTGAGTTCAAAGCACAATCGAATGAGGGAGGCAGGCTAACCGGGGCAGATATCCAACAATACATATCGAGTGAGTTTGGTGTCGAGTACCACCTCA
>NZ_JWGX01000143.1:0-469 GCF_000813075.1 Shewanella sp. ECSMB14102 | reverse complement strand
GCATCGGCCACCACGGTGGCGTAACGATGGCCTTTGAACAGGGCAAACTCGTCCATGACCAGGCGTTTGACACGACTCCAATCAGGCTCTGTGACCTCCCTTGCCAGCCGACGTTTGTCGATAGTCTTGATGGTATGCCAGTGCAGGCCAAGGAGTTGCGAAATATGTTTAATCGGCAAGAGCTTGAGTAGCGCCTCGACATGCTCAATGAGCCGTGTGGTCTGGCGAGCATAGGGCTTTAACCAGCTGATATGTTCCCGAACGATACCGCAATCGGGGCAAAGAATACGGCGGACGGGTAGCCGTAACTGAACCTGAAACGCCAGTATGGTTCGTTCCGATACGCTGCGAAGTGAAGCGTCGTGAACGGCCTTAGCCGGTTTGCCGCAAGCACAGTAGCCGTTATCAATCGGCTTTAGGTGGATGATGAGGGTTTGTTGATTTTGCTCGGTATGGACGGCTTCAAAGC
>NZ_JWGX01000142.1:0-480 GCF_000813075.1 Shewanella sp. ECSMB14102 | reverse complement strand
TGATGTTGTCGCCTGGCATTACCATCTCTACGCCTTCTGGCAGTTCGATAGTACCGGTCACGTCAGTTGTACGGAAGTAGAACTGTGGACGGTAGCCTTTAAAGAATGGAGTGTGACGACCACCTTCTTCTTTAGACAGTACGTAAACTTCTGATTCGAACTTGGTGTGTGGAGTGATTGAACCAGGCTTAGCCAGTACTTGACCACGCTCTACTTCATCACGCTTGGTACCACGCAGCAGGATACCGCAGTTCTCACCGGCACGACCTTCGTCCAGCAGCTTACGGAACATTTCTACACCAGTACAGGTAGTCTTGGTAGTGTCGTGGATACCCACGATTTCTACTTCGTCACCAACTTTGATGATACCGCGCTCTACACGACCTGTTACTACAGTACCGCGACCAGAGATTGAGAATACGTCTTCGATAGGCAGCAGGAATGGCTTATCGATATCACGCTCTGGCTCAGGGATGTAAG
>NZ_JWGX01000141.1:0-481 GCF_000813075.1 Shewanella sp. ECSMB14102 | reverse complement strand
GCTCGCCTTCCTTGGCTCGCGCTCATAAGCTTGTTGCTTCGCAACATTCACCTTGCTCGACCTTCGAGCCTCGACATCCCTGTCTCGGCTACGCCGATTTGCAACAACGCCAGCGGCGGCTCCGAAGGGGAGCTGGTGCAATTCTGTTAGCGCTGAGTAGCTGGAAACATCTGAAGTGTCTTCAGACATACACCTCATTTCCAGGCACAGGCGGAACTGTGACCTTCCGAGCCAGGGATGGCGAGGCAGAGCTTACAGGGACGTACTCGCAGCGAGTCACAGGATCGCCTGTGCGAGAGCGCACCGCAGGTGATTGACTACACCGTGGCCGGAAGCTCGGCCAATACTAACTTAGGAACTTTTAGCTGGAAGCTATATTAGCCGCTGTGCCAGCGGCCTAAAGTCGTGGAGCAAGTGCATCCATGCACAAGGGCCAGTTCGCCATCCCTGGCTCTCGCTCGTAAGCATGTCGCTATGCGAC
>NZ_JWGX01000140.1:0-487 GCF_000813075.1 Shewanella sp. ECSMB14102 | reverse complement strand
CATCGTACGGTTAGTGCAATGGCATAAGCCAGCTTAACTGCGAGACAGACACGTCGAGCAGATGCGAAAGCAGGTCATAGTGATCCGGTGGTTCTGAATGGAAGGGCCATCGCTCAACGGATAAAAGGTACTCCGGGGATAACAGGCTGATACCGCCCAAGAGTTCATATCGACGGCGGTGTTTGGCACCTCGATGTCGGCTCATCACATCCTGGGGCTGAAGTCGGTCCCAAGGGTATGGCTGTTCGCCATTTAAAGTGGTACGCGAGCTGGGTTCAGAACGTCGTGAGACAGTTCGGTCCCTATCTGCCGTGGGCGTTGGATGATTGAGGGGAGCTGCTCCTAGTACGAGAGGACCGGAGTGGACGAACCGCTGGTGTTCGGGTTGTCATGCCAATGGCATTGCCCGGTAGCTACGTTCGGAATCGATAACCGCTGAAAGCATCTAAGCGGGAAGCGAGCCCCAAGATGAGTCATCCCTAGGTCC